>NZ_JBAFSM010000033.1:0-59115 GCF_036688125.1 Pannus brasiliensis CCIBt3594
TCCCCCGGCCGTCACTCCGATCGAGGAAACGGAAGAAATCGCCGATAGCGAACTCTTGAAAGCGGCGCAAAGTTTCGCCAAGTTTTTCGAGGGCGAGATCGTCAATATGGGACAGAACGCGGCGGAAACACACCCGAAAGAGGTGAAAGCGGAAAAAACGACCGCCAATACCCCGATCGTCCGGGGACGGCCCGATGTATCTGAAATTATGGAAACTCTAGAAGATGATGAGGATATTCCGTTTTAAATTAACAGACCTCTTGCACAATTCGTTTTTAGCGATAATATTCTTCATTACTTCTCCCGACTCCTGACTCCCTGACCATACGACAATTTTTGAATTCCGCGCGGATGTCTACCGATCGCATCGCGTGTCCTCGCGAATATTCCAACTCCCGTCCGTATCGAACAGAAATAAACATTTTTTTTCCGGTGTCCCCGGCGCGATCAGGGTGAGCCGGCCTAACTGTCCCCAAGACCCTCCTAAACCGCCCCGCGTGTCCGCCCAACTCACCCGATAAATCTTGCCATTATTTCCCGCCACCCCGGTTCCCTTGCGTAATGTGGAATTATCTTCATCGATACTGACCCCGCGGGTTAATAACTGCCAATCCGTCACGTCCTCACAATTACTCCCTTGAATCCTGGCGTGCCGGAGCTGTTCGTTATCGATCTCCTCCATACATAACGTCCAGGGATTCGTTCCCTCCCCCATCGCCTGATAACGGGTGGTTCTCCAGTGCGCCGCCAGTTCGGACGCGGCGATATTCAATCGCGTCCACGCCATCAAACGCAAGAGTATCGATAATCCGATCGCCAAGAGAATTCCCAATAGAACGAGGGTAATTAATAACTCTAATAAAGTGACTCCCGATTCGGAACCCTTCACCCCGCGGGGAGAAAAACGCCGATACTGTCGGTAGGAGGCGATAGAGAACATCTCGATCGGAAGAGGCTTCTAGACTTTTTCCGACTCTAGCACCGGATCTCTCGCTCGAAAGTCACAGCTTTTTCCCCATTCCCCTCCCTCTAGCGGGGGATCTCTCGATCGAATCCCCCCGTTTTTGTTATCCTCCCCTAACAAAAGATCGCCCGATCGAGAGTCCGAGACGCTCTCCCCATCCCGGCGGCCGGCGCTCGACTATCCCCCTCCCCCGCTCGCCGAAAAACTTACCCCGTAACGCTTACCGTTTTTTCTCCCCTCGTGCCGAACGTCGGGACACGATACTTTTCCCCCGCGCGGGAAGCCATCGATCGAAGGTCACAACTTTTCCCATCACCTATCTTTAGTTAGAAATTTCTCGATCGAGTGTCATCAATACGGGACGCATAGTGTATCACCGTTTACGTCCCCGCTCTCCACGCGTCCAGCGCCATCTGATGGATCTCGCGCCAGGGTAGATCCGTTTTGCGGGCGATCGAGGCGCAATCCTCGTATTCGGGCTGAACAGTGAAGGGTCGCTCGATCGAATCCCGATAGCCGATTTTCACCCGCACCGTACCGTGGGGCGTTTCTACCGTCCGGATCTCCCGTTGGAGGATCGATCGCTCCTGTACTCTCCGTCGGATGCCGAAGGTGGTCGTTTCCCGGAAAATCAGTGTTTCACAAGTAACCATTAACTCCACGGGACAGAGGACGGTTACTAAAATACCCGAGCGGGATTTTTTCAGGGTGATGGCTTGGGTGAAAACGTCCAGCGCGCCCGCGGCCAGGAGATTTTCTAACAGATACGCGATCGCCCGCGGTTCGAGATCGTCGATCTGCGTTTCTAAAATGCCGATTGTCTCGATATTCTCCCGATTTTCCACCTCCTTTTTCCCCAACCAGAGCCGGAGAATATTGGGAATCGGAAAATCTTTCGTTCCCGCGCCGAGGCCGATTTTCTCCAACCGCATGGCCGGGGGCGCGCCGAAACCGAGCGTGAGAGTGGTGGCGATCGCCGCTCCCGTGGGCGTGACCAGTTCCCCCTCGATACCGTTACTATAGATCGGGACCTGCCGACTCTCCCAGAGTTTCACCACCGCGGGGACGGGGACGGGTAAACGTCCGTGGGCGGCCTTGACCGTACCGCTTCCCGTCGGTAACGGGGAACAGTAGAATTCCTCCACTCCTAACCAATCGAGTCCGAGACAGGTGCCGACGATATCCACGATCGCGTCCGTCGCGCCGACCTCGTGAAAATGTACCTTTTCCGGGGCGATCCCGTGAACCGCTCCCTCGGCGATCGCCAGTCGATCGAAAATCTGTAAACTCCATTCTCTCGCCCGCGGGGGTAGATCCGCCTTTTGAATGAGAGATCGGATGGTGGGGAGATGACGGGCGGGAGTATGATGGGAATGGTGATGATGCTCCCCTCCTGACTCCCGGCTCCCGGCTCCTGACTCCTGATTCCGGGCGGGAGTATGATGGGAATGGTGATCCCGCTCCCCTCCTGACTCCCGGCTCCCGGCTCCTGACTCCTGACTCCGGGCGGGAGTGCTCCCCTCCTGACTCCCGGCTCCCGGCTCCTGACTCCTGACTCCGGGCGGGAGTATGATGGGAATGGTGATGATGCTCCGGTTTCTCTTCTCGCGTTAGATCGACGTGTACTTTCGTGGCTATCTGCCCGCGTCGATGGACTTTTTCCGAGCGCAGTTCGTACTCCGACGCGATCCCCAAAGACTTTAACCGCTCGCTCAGGTATTCTAGCGGGACTCCTAGATCCACGAGCGCGCCCAAACACATATCCCCCGCGATCCCCGTCGGACAATCCCAATAGGCTACGGTTATCCCATCATGGCTACCTTTTACTCTCTCCATCCCGAAAATCCCCAACAGCGATCGATCCAGGAAATCTGTCACTCCCTCAAAAACGGGGCGATCATGCTGTATCCCACCGATACGGTCTACGCGATCGGTTGCGATCTCAACGTCAAATCCGCGGTCGAGCGGGTACGGCAGATCAAGCGATTATCCAATGATAAACCGTTGACGTTTCTCTGTTCCTCCCTGTCGAATATTTCCGAGTACGCGGTCGTAACCGATAGGGCCTACAAGATCATGAAGCGTCTCATTCCCGGCCCCTATACCTTCCTCCTGCCGGCCACGAAATTAGTCCCCAAACTGGTGATGAACCCGAAACGGAAAACCACGGGGATTCGCGTTCCCGATCACGAGATCTGCCACGCGCTCGTCGAAACGCTGGAAAATCCGATTATCTCCACTTCCGCGCACCTTCCCGATGAAGAGGGTGATTTCCCGACGATCGGCCTCGAAAGCGCCCGATTATTCGACGCGCTCGATAAAGTGGTCGATATTATCGTCGAGAACGGCCGCGATCCGGGGGATAAGGTCTCGACGATCGTCGATCTGACCACCGATGAACCCGATATCGTTCGCGAGGGATTGGGATGGGAGGAGTTACAACCCTGGTTGGTGTCGTGAGTCGGTGTAGGGTGGGCGATCGCGAGGCGGTTCCCACCGAGAAACCGGAATCCGGGCGATCGCTCCGTCTTTTCCGCTCCCGATCGACGATCGAAAATAATATTTACCTAAATTTTAGAATAATAACGGAAATATAAAAAATATTTTCGTTATTTCAATTTTTATTTCCCTCTATCTATTTTTCGCGCGAATTCTCGCGCGATTAATTCGTCTCGCGCGTCCCTCTCTCTACCGATCCCCGGATTCCCGGATCTCGAAAAAGAAATCTTCCGCGCGGGGATCGCGAATGTCAACCTTTACGGTATGATTGGGGTCATTAATAATTTTTTAATCTATTGCAGAAACGTAGAGGGCAAGACGCAGTGATTAGAGTAGCGATCAACGGGTTCGGACGGATCGGACGTAATTTCTTGAGATGTTGGTTAGGGCGTACCGATAGCCAGTTAGAAGTGGTGGGGATCAATGACACATCCGATCCCAGAAGTAACGCTCACCTACTGAAATACGATTCGATGCTCGGCAAATTAAACGCCACGATCGAAGCGGACGAAAATTCCCTAACCGTCAACGGAAAAACGATCAAGTGTTACTCCGATCGCAATCCCCTCAACCTCCCCTGGGCGGAATGGGGTGTCGATCTCGTGATCGAATCGACCGGGGTTTTCGTCGATGAAGAAGGCGCGTCCAAGCACATCGCCGCCGGCGCGAAAAAAGTTCTCATCACCGCCCCCGGAAAAGGTTCCGGCGTGGGAACCTACGTGGTGGGCGTAAACGCGGACGAGTACGAACACGATAAATATAACGTGATCAGCAACGCCAGTTGTACCACCAACTGTCTCGCCCCCGTGGTGAAAGTGATTCACGAGAATTTCGGCATCATCAAAGGCACGATGACCACCACCCACAGCTACACCGGGGACCAGCGGATTCTCGATGCCAGCCACCGGGATCTCCGTCGCGCCCGCGCCGCGGCCGTGAATATCGTTCCCACCTCCACCGGCGCGGCGAAAGCGGTCGCCCTCGTCATCCCCGAAATGAAAGGAAAACTCAACGGGATCGCCCTGCGCGTGCCGACCCCCAACGTTTCCGTCGTGGATCTGGTGGCGCAGGTGGAGAAAAACACGATCGCCGAACAGGTGAACGAAGTCCTCAAAGAAGCGGCGGAAAACAAGCTGAAAGGGATTCTCGAATACAACGAGTTACCCCTCGTTTCCTCCGACTACCGCGGGACCGACGCTTCCTCGATCGTCGATGCCAGCCTGACGATGGTGATGGGCGGCGATATGGTGAAAGTGATCGCCTGGTACGATAACGAGTGGGGTTACTCCCAGCGCGTGGTTGACCTCGCGGAAGTTGTCGCCAAGAAGTGGAAAGCCTAAGAGATTGACGGATAGAGACGTGGGAAACCGCGTCTCTATTTTTTTAACTGCCAATTCGCGTTAAAAAAGCGTCGATACACTCCCTCGGTGACAAAGAGCGCGGTCAGCAGGTTAGCGAGGGCGATCGCGAACAGGATCAGGATCTGGTAAGAGGCGGCGTTTAAGGGGTCGATCCCGGCCAGTACCTGCCCGGTGAACATCCCCGGCAAACTGACTAAACCCACCACCATCATCTGATTGAGGGTGGGGATCAGACTCGCCCGGATCGCCTCCCGTCGGTAGGTCTCGATCGACTGGCGCGGATCGGCCCCCAGACAGAGACGGGTCTCGATTTCGAGATGATTCCGCTCGATCGATCCGGTCAATCTCTCCCCCGCGAGGGACGCGCTATTCATGGCGTTCCCCAGTACCATCCCCGTCAGCGGGATCAGGTATTGCGGCGAGTACCATCGTTCCGGTTGGACGATCAGGGCGATCGTGTAACCGAGCGTTAGGGTACTACTCACGAGTAAAGACCCGAAAACGAGGGGAAATAAGCCCTTATCTCGTCGATCGATCCGATTCTTGGCGACAACGGCGGCGATCGCCATCATCACGCCGACAATCCCCAACACGGCGAGAGGGTTATCTAACTCGAAAACGATCGCCAGAATATAACCGACGACGAGTAACTGGAGGATTGATCGACCCGCGGCCAGCAGGAACTGTCCCTCCAGATCCAGCCGGGAAAGTCGCGACAGCACCGCGCACATCCCGATCATGCCCAACGCCCAACCCAAATCCCCGAAATCTAATTCCACCGGTCCATTCATAAAAAAATCCGAGATAGAGCGATCGCTTAAAAATCCGGCGCGAGAAACAAATATAATCGTTATTCAGTCCGTCTATTCTGAAATTTACGAGGAGTACGAGGATCGGTTCAAACCGAAAGCGAACTTTCCCGGCCCGATCGCCCGCGTTCTCCTGCCGCTTTCCGTCTCCCCAGTATAAATTTTTCGAGTGAAAACGCGTGAGTAAAATCCCCCCTGTCGATCTAGCCCGTCAATACCGAACCATCAGCGAGGAAGTGGGCATCGCCGTTCTCGATGTTCTCGGTTCGGGGCGTTATATCGGTGGCGAGACGGTGAGCGAGTTCGAGCGTCAGTTCGCCCGTTATCACGGAACGAGCGATTGTGTCTCCTGTAACTCGGGAACCGATGCCCTGTATCTCGCCCTACGCGCCCTCGGTATCGGGCCCGGCGACGAGGTGATCACCTCCCCCTTCACCTTCATCGCCACCGCGGAAACGATCACGATGGTGGGGGCGACTCCCGTTTTCGTCGATATCGACCTCGACACCTTCAACCTCGACGTGACGAAAATCGAGGCGGCGATCACCGCGAACACGAAAGCGATCGTTCCCGTACACCTTTTCGGTCAATCTGTCAATATGTCCGCGGTTATGGAAATCGCCCGATCGCGCGGTCTCTTCGTGATCGAGGATTGCGCCCAGGCGACCGGGGCGGAGTGGGACGGTCAAAAAGTCGGCTCTATCGGCGATATCGGTTGTTTTAGCTTTTTCCCGACCAAAAATCTCGGCGGTTGCGGCGACGGGGGGGCGATCGCCACGAATAACCCGGAACTCGCGGCCCTGATCCGGATGATTAAAGAACACGGTAGTAAAGTCCGCTACGTTCACGAGGCGATCGGGGTGAATAGTCGCTTAGACGCGATACAGGCGGCGATCTTACAGATTAAACTGAAATATCTCGATCTCTGGAACGATCGACGCGCGGAAGTGGCGCGACGCTATGACGAACTTTTACAACCTTTACCGAATATTACCTTACCTTCCGCGTTAGTCGGGGGGAAACACGTTTGGAACCAATACACGATCCTCGTGGAAAATCGCGATCGAGTGCGGGAAGGACTGCTGGAACGAGACGCGATCTCGATGGTTTACTATCCGATCCCCCTGCATTTACAGCCGGTCTATCAATCTCTCGGCTACCGAAAAGGACAGTTTCCCGTCTCCGAACTCGCGGCCGAAAAAGTGTTATCCCTGCCCATGTTCCCCGATTTAACGCTGGAAGAACAGCAACAGGTGACGCTCGCTTTAAAAGATTGTCTGGAATAGATCTCCCGCGAAACTCAAAAATCTCTCGTCGGGACAGGAGTCAGGAGTCAGGAGTCAGGAAGTTCGCTGATTTCGTACTCTTCCTTTGGTCAAGAATGGGAGTCAGGGGGAGAAAGGAGAATTTAAAAGAGAATAAACGTATAAAGAGTTTATTTTTCGCTAAATATTCTTGAAATCGTAATTTTCTAGTTGAATTTGACTGTATATAATCACTCTGGCGGGAGGTCTAATCGATCGCCCGATAGGATCGAGATCTAGCCTAACAGTTCGTGGACGGAAACCTGTAGAGAAACGCCGCGATGATCGGGGGGGAAAATGCAAATTCTCGCCCCGTTGCCGGTAATTTCGGCCAATTGTCGGGCGACCGTTTCGATATCGCCGATAATCTGCCAGTACGCGTCGTCGGTGGGACAGTGGAGGACGAAATCGAGGCTACTGGCACCGATCGCGAAATGCCATTTACAGGGGGCGAGCAGAGAGAGGAGAATCGGACTACAGGAGTCGTGAAAGGTTCGATCGAGCGCCTCCTGAAGTTGTTCGTGTAGGCGGCGATCGAGGGAAGTCAGACGGGGAAAGCGATCGTCGGGAGGAAGAGAAGTATTCATCGGGGCGACGGGAGTACCGATCTCGAACGGGTCTATCTCTATTTTCTCCTGTTTTGAGAAATTGTTAAGAGCGCGAGCGGGATCGATCGGACGCGCGGGGAATGAACGGTATTTCTCGATCGTCCGCGAGGCCGAGCCAAGCGCCGAAAACTTTCCCCTATCTCCGAGAAAAAGGCTGTAAACGCGGGATCGCCGCCCCGAGCGCCTCCCTCCCGTTAAAGAAAACTTATCACCCTCACAAGTTATTCAAACGACGGAGACGGTTCACGCTCGGCTTTCTTCTCCATAATGAACGGTAGGGAGAACTTTTATCGATCGAGGCTACCTTACTATGGAAATGAGTCAATTAGAAATTTTCAGCATCATTCTTTTCAACGCAACGGTCTGTCTGTTTTTGCCCCGGTTCCTACATCTCGCCACTTCTGCCAAGAAGAATTAATCGCTCGAACTCATCGGGAGGAACGAACGCGAAAGATATGGCTCGGGACAAAGGAAACACCCCGGCCGGCTCCCGCGGTATAATCGACTCACTTTCTAGAAATGCCGACGCGCTATGCCCGATACTATCCCCCAAAGCTGGCGGGAGGAAATTACCTCCCTACCTCCCTGGTTACGACGCTCGATCGGTAAAGCGAGCGAACTATCCACCGTTCAACGGATTATCAAGCAGAGAAATATTCACACGATCTGCGAGGAGGGGAGATGTCCCAACCGGGGAGAATGCTACGCGCGGGGGACGGCGACTTTTTTGTTGATGGGGCCGACTTGTACCCGCGCCTGCGGTTTCTGTCAGGTGGATAAGGGACACGCTCCCATGCCTCTCGATCCGGACGAACCGCGCAAGGTGGCGGAGGCGGTAACACTTTTAAATTTACGCTATGTCGTGCTGACTTCCGTGGCGAGGGACGATCTAGCGGACGGGGGCGCGGGATGGTTCGCGCGGACGATGGACGCGATCCGCGAGAGTAACCCGGAAACGGAGATCGAAGTTTTAACCCCCGATTTCTGGAGCGGTAAGGGGGGACGGGAAAGCCAACGGGAGAGGGTAGCGACGGTGGTGAACGCCCGGCCGGCCTGTTTCAATCATAATATCGAGACGGTGAGACGTTTACAGGATCGGGTGAGACGGGGCGCGAAGTACGATCGCTCCCTCGATGTCCTCCGTCTGGTGAAGGAATTCGACGCGAGTATCCCGACGAAATCGGGAATCATGGTGGGACACGGCGAGACGGAAGCGGAGATTATCGAGACGATGGCGGATTTACGGGCGATCGATTGCGATCGACTGACGATCGGCCAGTATATGCGTCCCTCCCACGAACATCTACCCGTCCAGAAATATTGGACTCCCGAAGAGTTCGATCGCTTGGGAGCGATCGCCCGCGAGATGGGTTTCTCCCACGTTCGATCGGGCCCCCTGGTGCGGAGTTCCTACCACGCGGGGGAAGAGGAATAGATCGGGGAGTCAGGAGTCAGGAGACAGGAGACAGGAGTCAGGAGACAGGAGTCGGGAGGAAAAAGGTAGGATCGGTGATGTCAGAGGAGACAGAAGGCAGGAGACAGGAGGCGGATTTTTAGAGGGAAGCTTGTACCCCGAAAACTTTTTCCTCGGTTTCCGGCTAAAACCCGATCGATCTTCTCGAATTCTCAACTCTCCCGGCTTTTCGATGAGACTTCTGACATCCTTCTTTTTCGAGCGTCTAAGCTTTGGGGGGATTTTTAAAGATCGCGTTCTTGATTATTCCTCCTGTCTCCTGACTCCTGACTCCTGTCTCCTGACTCCTGAGTTTTTAACCGTTTTATCAAATTATCCCGAGAGGTCTGATGGAATTAGAAAAGGTGATACGGGAGGAACTTGAAACTTCCCCGAAAAAGCGGATAACCTTCGAGCGGTTCATGGATCTCGCCCTGTATCACCCGGATCACGGCTATTACACCTCTGGAACCGTGGAAATCGGCGCGCGAGGGGATTTTTTCACCTCCTCGTCTCTCGGGACGGATTTCGGGGAATTGCTGGCGGAACAATTCGTCGAGATGGCGGAAATTCTCGACGCGCGATCGTTCACGCTGGTGGAGGTGGGCGCGGGTTCGGGGGTTCTCGCGCGCGATATTCTCGACTACCTCCGTCGGCAACACGCGGGCTTTTACGAGAACCTCCGCTATATCATCGTCGAACAGTCTCCGGGATTGATCGATCGACAGCGGGAAACCTTACGCGAGTGTGTTGACATAATCGACAAAGTGTGCTGGAAGACGTGGGAGGAACTGGACTCGATCGAGGGCTGTATTTTTAGTAACGAGTTAATCGACGCGTTTCCCGTGCATCAAGTGGTGATTCAATCCGGGGAGTTACGGGAAATCTATGTCACCGCGAACGGGGAAACTTTCGAGGAAGTGGTGGGGGAATTATCCACCGACGATATCCGAGCGTATTTCGAGTTGGTGGGGGTTAAGATTCCTTCTGACGCGTACCCGGAGGGGTATCGGACGGAGGTGAATCTCGGGGCTTTACGATGGTTGGAAACGGTGAGCGCGAAGATCGATCGGGGGTATCTGGTATCGATCGATTACGGTTATCCCGCGGAGAAATACTATCACCCGCAAAGATATCGCGGGACGTTACAGTGTTATTTCCAACACAAGCGACACGAGAATCCCTATCTCTATATCGGGCAACAAGATATCACGACTCATATCGATTTTACCGCCCTAGAACGTCAGGGGGAAAAAGTCGGTTTATCGCGGTTAGGTTTCACGCGACAGGGGATGTTTTTAATGGCGTTGGGATTGGGCGATCGATTGCTGGATCTCTCTAGCCCGAAGGTGGATATCGCCACCGTTTTCCGGCGTCGCGACGCGTTACACCAACTGATCGATCCGACGGGTTTGGGAGGATTCGGGGTGATGATCCAGGGTAAGAGAGTCCCGGATCGGGTTTTGCGAGGATTGCGGGAAGGGTAAGGGGCGATCGGATCTCGATCGACGGGAGGCTAGAGGTTTTGCGGGTTCCAGGCTAATACCGATAAGAGTAATTATCGGATCTAGCTCTCGATCGACCCCCGAAAACGGGGACTCTCCCCGACGGCGATCGACAAGAATACCCAACCCGTGAAACCCGACCGATCGGGATTACAATGAGGTGGCCCGGATCGTCCCGATCCCCCCGTTGACAACCCGCTGTCCCCGCGTTGTACCCTTACGGGAATTCCGATAATAATCGCACTCGGCCTTGAAAGATCGTCCGTGACTTCGAGAGAGCGGATCTTACAAAAAATTAAACGATCGCGTTTCCGGTTACTTTTTCAGCGGATTCGGGTATTATAAGCGAAATGATCTTGTGACCTAACGCGAGATCCCGATCCGGTTAAAACAAAAAATCTGGTTACCCGGTCCAGTCAGAGGCTTTCATCATGGCGGAATTTTTCAACAATCGAACGCTCGCGAGCGTAATCGTTTTAGGGGTTAGCATCTCTAGTTCTTTCATCTTCTTTCGAGGAAGCCTTATTGGCGTACTCAATGGTTTTTTGGGGGGAGTCGCGACGGGAACCTTGGTGATGGATTCCCGAAAGCGTAAATCCCTATCCGAACGGGAGACGGGAGATAGTAGGAGAGAGAAAGTCCCCTCCCCGGAAGAACCATCGTTTCCCCCCGTTCGATCGAGCGAAAACACGTCGCGTCCCCCCGTTCGATCGCTCGAATCGCCACCGATTTCTCCGGTTCGGCTTCCCGAGCGACCGAAGATCTCGCCGGCCACCAATCCTCAAGGGGAGCGAACGATCGATTGGCTGAATAGCCTCAATATTCAAGTTCTCAAGTCGCGCCAACCCGAACCGAGCGATGAAGTATGGGATCGGGTCGCGTGGCAATTAGGAGAGAATACGAAGAATCCGACTTTCGACAGTCTTTATAGACAGTTAAAAATCGGGATCACTCAAAATACAACTCGATACTTAAATTGTTCCGGTAAATCACAGAAAGATCTGGCTCTATGCTTGGATTTTGTCCGCTTTTTGAAAGATCGCTCTTTTTTAAACTCTTATTCTTATGATAAAAATAATCGGACGATCCGAATCACTCCACCCGAAAATGGTACTATCCGAAATTTCTTAACCGGGGGATGGTTAGAACGGTACATTCATCACAAAATAATCCAATATCTTGAAGAAAAGCAAATTGAATATCAATGCCTCGCGAACCCCGAGTTAAAATTTAGCAATGGCGATATATTCGAGTTGGATTTTTTGTTTCTAATTAACGATTGTCCCGTTTGGATAGAATGTAAATCCGGGCAGAACTTCACGAATAACAATATTTTAAATAACTATTCCCGCCATCAAAAAAAATTACAGACCGGCAAGGAAAACTCGATTTTAGTAATTTACAATATCGCCGACGATCAATCGGTCGAATTAGGTCAACTCTGGAATTTCACTTTTGTCGATCAGCATAATGTTTTAGACGCGCTCCGTTCTTGTTTTCCCGATTTAACGAGCGAGAGTAACGGAGACATATCGGAGAAGAACGAAGAGAGCGAGATGGATAGCGTCGCGATCGATACTCGATCGAACCCTCCCAAAACCATTTCGGCAATACTCCGACAATGTAATGTCCGTCCTTCCCCCGATTGTCGATCGATCGTATTACAAGAACTGATCGAACTTTTTTCCAGGTCTCCACAACCCTTAACTCGAAAAGAAATCAGGGATGTATTATATGAAAAGTTAATGAATCGAGAGGGGATATCCAAGAGTAAAATCCAGGAAATTTTAACGGCACTCGCGAGACAAAAAATTTTTATGGATCGAAATAATCATCCCGTTGAAGAACACGAGTCTCCTATATTTTCTCTGTTTTCTCTAGAGATGATGTTTTTGGAGAGGCAATGTATAGAACAATATATTCGAGTCATTCTTCAACATCAGCCAAATTTTTTTAATCGGGCTAAAAATATTCAAAATTTTCAGGAAGTTAGTGGAACCGGCTATCTCGAAGCCGAAATTAGAAAGATCGTGTTAGAAGTGAAAGATCCCTCTCCGTAATATTTCCGGGAGAGATCCGTCATTTTTAACCGAGGGGGGATGTATTACCGACACATCCCCGAATTGCCTTACTTATACGCCGCGATGCACTTTTCCACCAGTGCCGCTACCGTGTCCACGTCCTTCCAACCGAGGATTTCCGTCACTTTCTTTTCCAGGTTCTTGTAGGTTTTGAAAAACTCGGCGATCTCTTCGAGACGGTGGGGGGAAACATCCTTCAGCGATTTCACCTCCGCGTAACGGGGATCTTTCGCGGGGACGCAGAGGATTTTCTCGTCCCGATCGCCCCCGTCCACCATCTCCAACATCCCGATCGGCCGCGCCGCGATCACGCATCCGGGGAAAGTGGGCTGATCCATCAACACCATCCCGTCGAGGGGATCGCCGTCATCCGCGAGGGTATTGGGAACGAAACCGTAATCGTAGGGATACTGAACCGACGAGTAGAGAACCCGATCGAGCGCGAACGCGTTCATGTCCTTGTCGAACTCGTACTTATTTTTACTCCCGGCGGGAATCTCCACGAGAACGTTGATCAGGCCGGGTTTGGGTTGGGCTGGAATACGCGATAAATCCACGAAAACTCTCCATATACAAAACAGTAACGCCTCTAGCGGGATTCTAAAGGCGTGGAGAAATGAGGCTAAAAAGCACTCTGTATTCACTCCGATCCAAATTTTACTAGGGAGCGGGATCGGCGGAGGTGGTAAAATTCCCGTGGTAACAGGTTGTCTACATCAATTGTTCGGCCTCGATAGGGAATAGGACGCGTTATCGCTGAGGGGTTCGAGATTTCTCGGCGCGGGATTGTACCCGATCGCGATCAGGGGTAACGTTAGGGTCAGGATGGCGATCGCCGTTCCGACAATATTGGCCCACCTATGACTAGGAGGCTCCGAGGTCTTCCCTGACGGGCTACTGGATTCCATAAAGGGGTCGTGTTGAACTCGACAGATGATAGCGATAGGAAAATACCAATCCTATCTTAGTTACTAATTCTATTCTACCCATTTTCCGAAAAGAGTTCGCGTCTATACTTTTCTTCATCGATCGGGAAATCGAGCGGCAAACGGGGATTGAGAGGGAAAGCTCCCCGATCGAGCGGCTTACAAGTGTCGCCGAGCGTTCTACCGATCCTCCGGCGCGGGACATAAAAAAAATGTCTGAAAGGCTTATTTCCTAAGCGTTCCAAACATCTTTTCATTGCAATCGGAGGGTGATATTGACTTTATGTCTTACTTTCGAGCTTACGATAGATACGGGGGTTTAAATGTAGCCTATTTAACCGAAACGCGGGCTTTTCCCGAATAAGCGGCCATTCGCTCTTGAATCACTTTAATGTAGAGATGTTTGAAGGTAGAGCGGATCACGCGGGGTAAACCGAAGTCGATCGGCACGAGGTTATCGGGTAATCGCCAATCCGCGACCCGTAATTCCGACGGGCGCGCTCCGGGAAACTCGATCGAGTCCAGATCCTTTCCGTACCCTAAACGCGCTTGGGCGGCGATCGTCGGAACTCTCGACGGTTCGACTCCCAGTACCTCGATCATAGCTCGATCGAGGGCGAAAACGTCAGCCGAAGCGCCGAGAATCCCTAATTGCCGGGGTTCCCCCCCACTCGGCCCGTTGCCCTCGTGACCGATAATCCCGTCTATAATCGTTAAATCGGGGCTAATGGCTTTCGCGGTCTCCACCAGCATCTCCCCGAAGCGATTCGCGTCCTTACCCGCTTCCATGTGCCACCAGGCTTTCATTTTCCCCGGCACGCAACCGAAAAGATTCTTAACACCCAGCGTCATGGTTAACTGAACGTGGGATTTCACTTTCGGCAGGTTGATCACCACGTCCGCGTCCATCGCTTCCTTGCACAGCCGCAGGTGATCGAAACTCTCGCTGACGGTTTGATAGCGTTTGCCGTGAAATTCGACGATCGGGATGTTTAATTCTTCCAGAAAGGGTAGATATCCGCTCGCTTTCGCCACCCCGCGCGCGCTACCGAAAGCGGGACTATCTCCCATAAAGGGTTTTCCCCCCGCGTCGAGTACCAGACGCGCCACCGCGTGGACGAATTCGGGACGGGTAACGCATTCCTTATCGGGACGACTGCCGGTTAATAGGTTCGGTTTTAAAAGAACTCGATCGCCTGGCTTGACAAATTTACCGATACCCCCTATGGGAGCGAGTACCGTTTCTAAAGAGGCGGTTAGAGAATTGAATTCGTAAGAATCCGCGCGAATCAGGCTGACAGTAGACATATTTAGAAGCTTTCGGCAAGGTTAGCGGGAAATGATTCAACTGGTTGAAACGATCATAACCTTAACTGCCGTTCAGGGTGGGGAGATGCGGAGATGGGGAGATGGGGAGATAGGGAAGAGAAATTTATATAGAAACTCTATCCTCCTGACTCCTGCCTCCTGACTCCTGCCTCCTGCCTCCTGCCTCCTGCCTCCTGACTCCTGCCTCCTGCCTCCCGCTTTACAATTTCGAGCGATCGGTTAAAATCTCGTATCCGGTCTCGGTAACGAGTACGGTATGCTCGAATTGGGCGGAAAGCGCGTTATCCATCGTCACCACCGTCCAACGATCGCGTAGGGTTTTCGTGTGTTTCGATCCGGCGTTGAGGATGGGTTCGATCGCCAGCGTCATCCCGGCGCGTAGTTTGACATTCGGTAGCTCTTTGGTGCGGAAGTTAAACACCGCGGGTTCCTCGTGGAGATTGCGGCCGACCCCGTGACCGGTAAAATCTTCCACGACCCGGAATCCGTTCGCTCTCACATGATCCTCGATCGCCCCGGCGATGTCGAGAAGGGAATTTCCCGGCTTTACCTGTTCGATGCCTTTATATAACGCTTCTTCCGCGGCGCGGAGCAGTTTCCACGCTTTCGGGGAAACCTTGCCGACGGCGATGGTGATGCAGGAATCGCCGTGATAGCCGTTAAAATAGGCTCCCGTGTCCACTTTCAACAGCGATCCCGCTTTAATACGTTTTTTCGGGCTAGGGATGCCGTGAACGACCTCGTTATCGATCGAGGCGCAGATCGACCCCGGAAAGCCGTAATAGCCTTTAAAACTGGGGGTAGCGCCCATTTCCCGAATCCGTTTCTCCGCGCGCGCGTCGATATCCGCGGTGGTCATACCGGGTTCAACGATCTCGGCGATTTCCTTCAGTACCGTGGCGACGATTTTTCCCGCCTGGCGCATGATGGCGATCTCTTCCGGGGATTTGGTCTCGATACCCCGACGGCTTTTTTTCGGACGGGGTAGACCGATTTGTTCTTTTTTCGGCGCGGGAGTAGAGTTTTTGGGTTCGGGAAACAGGAGATCGGTCAGGATATTCATGTAAAAATTATTGTAGCTCCTACTTTAAGGTAGCATCTCTTCCAGTTGAAGCTCTATCACCCTAAACCCAAGAGAAACAATTTACAGCCTTTCTCAGATAAATGAGGTACGTTTTGGGAGCTAGAATCCTTTAGTAGCAAGGGTTTGTCTGTACTTCACCTTTGCGAGAAAGGCTGTAACCGGATCGTTACCCACAACCACAGCCACCACAACCGCCACAACCACAACCGCCACCGCCACAACCGCCACCACCATCGTTACTATTCGGACGGCTAACGCTCGGATAGAGTACGCGGTACAATTCCGGCCAGCAGTCTTTCCAGACTAAAACGCCGGTTCCGAACATGGCGATGGACAACAGCAGTTCGGGATCATCTTTGTTCGCGGTTTTCAAACTTGAATACTGACGATTCCTAAACTCGGCTAAAAATCGCTCTCCAGAAACACTTACACTGGGTTTCTGGAATAGTTGACCACTAAGATATAAGAGACCGAAACACAGGAAAATCAGAAAAAGCACGGGACTTCCACGAGACAATCCCACGAGAATTTTTAGAACCCCCAATCCGAGCAGAAAAATCAGAATCATGGCGGGGTAAATATGGGCTTTTGCCGCTCGCTGTTCTGTTAATAGTAGTCCTAGCTGTTGCAGTCGTTCTTTGAGTTTGTATTCGAGATTTAGTCTCGCGTAGAATAGCAAGGCGTTTATTTCGTCGCCACGGGAAATTTTTTGGGCGACTTCTTTTTCGATCGGATCGGTGATAGAATTAAGATCTACTTCTTTTTTGATGCCGATCGCTTTCGGAGGATTCGAGGAAGGATCGTCTACAATTTCCGCGAATCCCTGTTGTAGTAGACTGGCGATCGCCGTAGTTCTCACCCGTGATTTCCCCCCCGCCAAGTAGGCGATTTCGTAGGGGGTTAAGTTTTCGGGGGGTGGATTCCCGTTGTTGGTCGAACAAAGAGATCTACGCGACCAATAGGCGATCCCCAGGCCGAAGAGGGAAATCAAACTATAAAAAAATAAGAATCGCGGGCCGGTAAAATCGATCGGGTCGAGAGTTTCCGCTGTTGTCCGTGGCGGAAGCTGGGGAGGAGAAAATGGCTGGCCGGTAAAGTCGATAAGATGGAGAGTTCCCGCGCTACTATGACCACTAATAATCATCATAGAAATGAGTAGTAAAACAAAAATAAATTTGATCTTTTTTCGTTTTACTTTCCCGAAAGATAGCCAGTCTATTTTCGGTAAAATCCAATTTTCTCGCGTGTTAATCCAGACAAAATGTAAATCTTTCCCGAAGCGGATTTTCGCGGGCGGCCAGATATCGGGGGGGGGAACCTCGCCGAAGAAACGCTCGTAACTTTCTAGGGTTCGATCGTAGAGATCGTGAAATTTAACCCGTTCCGATTCGCCGCCGCGGGTGGGTTCGTGGTGTAACGGTTGTTGTAAAACATCGCGACAGAATTCTTCCCAATAGGAACGGGTATAGGTTAAATGTAAATGCCAGACCCGATCGACCTGTTCGGACGGGGAAACGATATGCCCCGCGACCATCGCTAAAAAGGTGAATTTCTTGTACTCCCCGATCGCGCGTTCCGTGTATTCGGGAGACCAGCCGTTTTCTTTAGCCAGACGTTTACTAAAAGGGAAACGATCGCCCGGTCGATCGGGCGAGAAAGATTGTATCCTCTCGTATAGCTCCACTTCGGCGGGAGTCATCCGGTCGAAATTAGGATTCATCGTCGTACCTCGCGGGTTCGATATAGGGATTCGGTAAGCTGACGGCCGGATCGTCCCCGGACGGTAAGCTTCCCGATCTGTATATACGGAACCTGTCGCCCGTTTTACGCGAGGCGAGAGACGGGACGAACAAAAATCAACGATTGTAAACCGTAAGACATCGATAACCCTGAAATCCGGAAGATCCGGCATAGTAGAGATAGTTGCCCCTCTAGCCCGGACAGATTCCCCGGACGGCAAGAGCGGGCGAGCTAGAGTGTTTAACGAGAGCGATCGAGGGAAACCGGGGAACGCGAACCGAAAATACAAGCATCTATCCCCTAAAATATCGAGATTTCGGGAATTATATCTTCAGGGTTTGTTTCCTAACCAAGAATTCAGTATTGTCTCGGAAAGGCGCGAGGTATGGAAAAGCGATTCAGTCCAGAACAACTCGAAAAGGTCGTGGCCGAAGCGGATCGATTGTTCCGACGACAGCAAACGGAATTAGATACCGAACAGGTTAGGGATATCCTGCGGGAACTGAACCTGCCCCCGGAATTACTAGAGGAGGCGATGGTGCAGACGAGGCGGCGGGAGGCGTTAGCGGCGCGAAAACGGCGTTCTCGGTGGTTAATCGGTATCGCGGTCGGTTCGATCGCCTTCCTCGCGGTCTCGGCCCTATTCTTGACGTGGAATCAACAACAGACACTAGAGCGCGTGATCGCTCAAAGCGATCGCCTGACCGGGGAGCGGGACACCGGGGGCAACCTAACCGACGTATCGCGCTCGATCGGGGGCGAGGTCTTATTCTATCGGGTCACGTTAGCGAACGCGCGACCGGGACAGAGACTCGCGCTGTCCTGTAACTGGAGCGATCCGAGCGGGCGGATCGTCCATCAAAATCGCTACCGGACCAAAGAAATCACGACCCCCGTCTGGAACACTTTCTGTCGGTATCCCCTCGGAGCGGACGCGCCCGTCGGCCGATGGAAAGTCGAGCTATTTCTCGGCGATCGCCGTCTGGACGAGATGACCTTCGAGGTGCGATAAAAACGATGGACAAAGAAGTTACGGTAGGTATCGCGACCGCTCCCGGACAATGGATCGGCTATTGGGGGTACGATTTCCCGGAAATCCCGGCGCGTCGGCTCGAAAGTGTGACCCACCGAATCGCGAACGGGGTTTCCTGGTCGGTTGTTTCCCGGATTCCCACGACGGGAATTCTGGTCACTCTCTCGGCGAGCGGGATCGCGTCCGATCGCGCCTCGCCGGACGCGTGGGTACTCGTGGGAGAGGATAGTTTGACCCTGGGACGGCAAGCCTTCGGACGGGTTCCGCTGTACTGGACGCGACAGAAACAGACGATCTGGTTCGCCTCGCGTTTACGACTGCTCTTGCCGTTATTAGGCTCTCCCTCGGTGGATCTAGCCGCCCTGTACGGGTATAGTTGTTTTTCCTACGTCCCCACCCCGTTAACGCCGATCGAGGAGATTCAAGCTTTAGAGGCCGGTAGGGAGGAGAGTTGGAGAATCGAGTTTCCGGAAGAACTTCTGATTTCTAGCTCGCGGGGGTTGACCGATTGGCGGGAAAACCCTCACCCGATCGAGAGCGAGGAGGTGGCGATCGCCGAATTACAAACCCTGCTACAACAGTCGATCGAGCGTCAACTCGCCGATCTGTCCGATGAACCGGTCGGGGTGTTTCTCTCCGGGGGATTGGATTCCTCGATCGTCGCGGCCCTACTGGTTCGATCGGGCATCACAACCCGCGCGTACACCCTCGATTTCGGCGAGATCGAGAATCCGGAATCCCCCTATGCCGAAAAAGTCGCCGAATACCTAAAAATTCCCCTGACGAAAGTAAAAGCGACCCCCCAACAGATCGGCCCCGCCCTGATCCCCGCGATCCGAGCGCTCGATCTGCCCTTCGGCGATGGCGTTACCGTTCCCCTCTTTTTACTCGGTCAGGCCGCGCGGCAGGATACCCGCGTAATTTTTAACGGCGAGGGGGGCGATCAACTGTTCGCGGGGTGGACGAACAAACCGATGATCGCGGCCGGGATCTATCAGTCCGAGTCCCCCGATGGAGATCGATCGTTCGAGGAGGACTATCTCCGCACCTTTCACCGGCTGTACGGTTACGAGGAACGGGTATTTCAGCCCGAGGTTTTCGAGGAAATCCGCTCGATCGATCCCCGTCACTGGCTGAAAACCGCCCTCGATTCCGCCCCGACACCCTCGCTCCTGCACCGTTTGCGTCGCGCTTCCCTAATGCTCAAAGGGGCGCAGAATATCCAACCCAGGGCCACCAATCTGGCGTTCGCCCACGGATTACAGGTTCGATCGCCCTTTTGCGACCCCGATCTCGCGGAATGGACGTTCTCGCTCTCCGGGGAACTCTTCCTACAGGGATCGCGGGAGAAATATATCCTCAAACGGGCCGTGGAATCCTGGCTTCCCCCGGAAATCGTCTGGCGGGAAAAACGCGGCATGGGGGTTCCCCTCACGCCGTGGTGTTTACAGGAATGGTGGCGTTCGCTGGGTATCTGGTTAAATCCGGGCAGACTGAAAGCCGAAGGACGGTGGCAGTCCGATCTCGCCGTCCGGATCGTCTCCGGGGAGTTGGGGGGGATGATTCAGGGGCGACGCGTGGGGGAAATTCTCTGGTTATTAATCGTCTGGGAGTTGTGGCGATCGAATGTTCTCGGAGAACCGGAGGGCAATCTTTCTTGGAATCATCCTTTCTGGCTCGTTCCCCATTCCCTCTGGAAATACGGTAAACAATGGCGATAAATCTCCCGAAAACGCGCTCCGAATTCATCCTCTCGATCGAACTCGCGAACGAACTCTTAAAACGCTACGGTTCGCCCCTGTACGTGTACGACGGCGATCGATTGCGGCGGACTCTCGCGCGGATCGGGCGATCGATCCCCTATCCCCGTACCCGTTTCCGTTTCGCCAGCGTCACTAACGGCAATATCGCGCTCTTACAGATGATCCGATCGACCGGCTGGGGACTCCACGCCAACACGCCGGGCGATATCTACCTCGGATTGCAAGCCGGATTCTCTCCCGAAGAGATCGTTTATAGTGGCAGTAATCTCGATCGCTCGGAAATGAGCCAAGTTTTAGCCTGGGGAGTGCGGACACTCAACCTCGATAGTCTGGCACAATTGCGCTCTTTCTGTGAGGTTTACGAATCTTTCCCCGAATCACCCGATATCCATCTCGGATTGCGGTTAAACGAACCGTCTCTCACCGGGGATAGCCGGATCGGGGTTCAACCGCGGGAGTTTCCGGAAGCGATCGCCATCGCCGGGAAAGCCGGATTACGGATTCGAGGGCTACATTTCTACCGGGGAACGGGAACGAACGCGACGCGGGCATTCACGGACTCGATCGATCCCGTCCTGAAAATCGCGGAAAGCCTGCCCGACTTTCAATACCTCGATTTCGGGGGCGGTTTCGGCTATCCCTATCAACGGGGGGGAATCGCTTTCGACTGGGAGGAATTCGGACGGGAACTGACGGAACGGTTACGGGGGCGATCGCTCGATCTGGTTATCGAACCCGGCCGGGCGGCGATCGCCGGTTGTGCCGTACTGCTGGCTACGGTGGTTTCCGTGAAATGGCAGGGCGATCGACAGATCGCGGGAGTCGATACCACCGTGGCGAATCTTTCCGTTCCCGCGGTACACGGGGGCTATCGCGAGATCGTCGCGCTGAATCCGTCGGTTGACGGGAATTTTCACCCCACGGATGTCTGCGGGAATACCACCTACTCCCGCGATTACTTGGGGCGAAATTGTTCGTTACCGGGGTTAGCGATCGGCGATATTCTCGCGATTCTCGACGTGGGAGCCTACGGGTACGCCATGTCCTCGCATTTTTTACACCGTCCCCGGCCCGCGGAAGTATTATTAGAAGAAAATCGCCATCGTTTAATCCGTACCCGCGAGGATTATCGCGTGTTGGTAGCCAATCAGATCTGGCAGGGGGAAAACCCTTCCGAAAATTGTTTATAGTTAGAAATTAGGAGGTTTTATGAAATGTGTTCAATGCGGTACGGATAATAAATTGAAAGAGCGAACGGAAAATCAAGGTAGGTGTAAAAACTGTAGTCATCCTTTCGCGTTCGAGCCTACCAGCATGGGAACGGTAAAATGCACCGATCCCTTTTTCGCGAAAACGCTCTCGGATCTCTCGGTTAACAACACCCTTTACTTTACCCCTAAACAATTTCTCTATTTTCTCGATCGACGGATAAAAAAGAAAGGCTCTAATCTATTATCTGGATTGGGCTGTTGGGGATTACTGTTTTTCAGTTCTTCGATTTTTGTTCATCCTAAAATAACCTCACTAATTCTTTTTGTTGTCAGTTTTTATGTCTTATTTCGATCTATTTTTCTGAAATCAAACCGTAAATTTTATTACAGTAGAGCGAGTGCTTTACCTTTTATAGCCTTGCAAGTTATCGTAATTTTTATTTTGGTTTGGGAACGATTTTATGGCTTTTTTAACAATCCTATTCCGCTAATAAGTTGGTTAATTTCAATCGGCTTGGCGGCCGCTTGGTGGAAAATTTTTCAAGAGCTACGAAGTTCTCGAATCCCCGAAAATTTATCGATCGAAGCCTCACAAATGCGGGGTTGGCTCGATCGCTGGAGCGCGATCAACGGTTCCCCGTCGCACCTCCTCCCCCCGCTCTCGGAATTACCCCCCGCGACGGAGGAGATGCCCGATCGATCGATCACCGCGTACAGTTTCGATCGACTCGTCGTGTGCCAGACTGACGAAGTCGCCCAGATGTTGATCGCTAACAACTTTCACTTTGAAAATAACTGCGCGATCCTGTCGATTTCTGGCTACCCGCAACGGATTTTCGACACGACAATGCAGATGCTCCGACGGAACCCGGAATTACGCGTTTTCGCCTTCCACGATTGCAGTCCGGAGGGAATAGAATTAGCTTCTCGATTGCGTTCCGATCCCCGATGGTTTCCCGACGAAAGTATTCCCATTATCGATGTCGGCCTATCCATCCGTCAGATTCTCGCCTCGAAACGAGATGTATTTATGCGGGCTTCTAAAGCTTCGATCGAGGCTTCCCTAGCTTTAAATCCGAGAGTACGGCAGAATTTATCGAAAGAAGAATTGGAATGGCTAGGCGCGGGCAATTTCGTCGAGTTAGAATCTTTCACCCCGCGGACGTTAATTCGAGTCCTCCAGCGGAGTATCGCCAACAGTCGGGCTTTAGAATCGATCGAGGAAAATAACCTGATTCTCCTCGGCGATTCCGGTTCGATGTACTCGATCGATAGTTTCGGCTAACGCTCATTTACTATTTACCTGTAACCAGATTTCCAGACTTACCAGTAACCATAATTTCACGCCGTAGCGTTGCCAGGTATCGCCCTCGTAGCGTAACCAATCCCGGACGATCGATCGCTCCAAATAGGGCGCGATCTTTGCTTTCCGGTTCAATAAAAGCGATCTCGCCTCCCTCTGCCAGTATTCCTTAAATCCCCGTTGTACCGGAACCATCATGCCACTTTTCGGGCGTTCGACGATCCGTTCCGGCAGGAGATCGGCGATCGCCTCTTTCAATACCGCTTTCTCCCGCACCCCCGAAAGTTTGTACTCTGGCGGAATTCGATTGCTGAGTTCGACAATCCTCGGGTCGAATAAAGGCGATCGCCCTTCCAATCCCACCGCGCCCGTCAGATTATTCACCTTGGTCAAAATATGATCCGCGCCTTTGAATTTAATATTCAACGCCATCAATCGGTTCAGATAACCGGCGTTCGCGTGTAAATATTCGGCGAAAACGGAAGTTTCCCCCCGCACCGTTTCCCATATCTCCGGTTTCAGCAAGCGGGGAAGATCGGAGGCGCATTTTTGAAAGGAGAGAAGGTAGGAATACACGGGATCTTGTCCGGTAACGTCCCCGTAGAGTCGATCGAGCAACATCGGTTGATTTTTCGGCCCTCCGAAACAGGGATCGCCCCCTTCCCCGTTCAGGATAACCCCGACGGCTTCTCTCGCCAGATTTCCCAGGAGTAAGTTGGGTACGGTTAACGGATCGCCGATCGGATCGTCCAACCGCGCCATCGTTTCCGGCAATCTCTGCCACATCTGGCGGAAGGTGATTTCGAGAATATGGTGTTCCGTCCCGCAGTGTTGGGCGACTAACCCCGAGAATTCCAACTCGTTCGGCCGATCCTTGCCGAAATGAATCGAATAGGTGTGAACCGGCGCGTCGTGAAATTTACGGGCGATCGCCGTCACCGCGCTAGAATCCAGTCCCCCGGAGAGAAACACCCCCACCGGTTCCCCCGCGGGGAGACAATCGATCACCACCCGATCCAACAGCGATCGCAAATTTTGCCCGTGCCATTCCAGGGACTTTTTCGACTCTTCTTCGAGGGAATCGGTTACAGGAAGTTCCCAGTAAGCGCGAACGCGTTCCTCGGGCAGAGAGAGCGCCGTTCCGGGTTCCACCTCCCGAATTTGCCGCCATAACGTCCGTTTTCCGGGGACGAACGCGCAACAAAGATAATCCCGGAGGGCGATCGGATCTATGTCCCTAGAGTGATGCGGGAGAAGCGATCGAGAATCCGGCGCGATCCATCGGGTGGTTCCGTCGATCGTGTAATACAGGGTACGTCCCCCCACGCGGTCGCGTCCAGCCTGTAAAATCTGTCGTTCCCGATCCCAAACCGCGAATCCGAAAATTCCCACCAGTTCGCGAAACGTCTCCTCGCCCCACCGTTCCCAAGCGGACGCGACCAACCGCAGATCGCGAAACGGTAACGCGGGATTCCCGTCCGGAAAACGTTCGCGGAGTTGGCGATCGCTTATCCAAACGTCCCCGACGATGACAAAACGACCGGAAGGACTCAACACCCACGGAACCGAGGAATCAAGGCCGACAATCGCCAATCGATCGTCCTGCCAGATCGGTTTCTCGATCGAATCGACTTTTCCGAAAGCCAGACACCATCTTCGCGGGATTTTTTCTCGAAACGGATATTTCATCGATATTCCAGACGGGTGGAAACTGTCGGCAGGCGATCGCCCCCCCCGATCGAACTTTACCGGAGAAAATCCCGGACGATCGAGACGATCCTCTCCGATGCCTTGCCGTCCCCGAAAGGGTTGATCGCGTTAGCCATCGTCTCGTAAGCGGTTCGATCGCTCAACAATTCCCCCGCGTTCGCCAGAATATTGCCCGGATCGGTGCCGATTAACTTCGCCGTTCCCGCGGAGACCGCTTCCGGTCGTTCCGTCGTTTCCCGCAAAACTAACACCGGTTTCCCCAGACTCGGCGCTTCCTCCTGCAATCCCCCGGAATCGGTTAATAGGAGGTAACAGCGATCGATCGCCCCCACCAACCTCGTGTAATCGAGCGGTTCGGTTAAAAACACCCGCGGGTGATCGCCGAGCGCGGCCTGAATCGGTTCCCGTACCGTCGGATTGCGATGCAGGGGCAATAATAGAGCCGTATCGGGATATTTTTCCAGAACTAGGGAAAAACCCCGGATAATATCCTGTAAAGGTTCGCCCCAGTTCTCCCGACGGTGTACGGTCGCGAGGATCACCCGGTAACGGTTCCAATCCAGTCCCTCGATGTCGCAATCCGGTTTCGATCGGGCCACCGTTAACAGCGCGTCGATCACCGTGTTTCCCGTGTGGAAGATTTCCCCCGTAACGCCCGATCTTTCCAGATTTTCCACCGCCAACGTCGTCGGGGCGAAATGGAGCCGCGTTAACTGCGAGATCAATCGTCGGTTCGCCTCTTCCGGATAGGGATTGTAGATATTATCGGTGCGTAATCCCGCCTCGACGTGGGCGATCGGGATCTGCTGGTAAAAGGCCGCTAGAGCCGCCGCGAACGCCGTGGTCGTATCACCCTGCACGATGACCAATCGGGGCTGGATTCGCCCGAAAACCGTCTCTAGACCGCGTAAACTGCGACAGGTGATATCCGTCAGCGATTGACGCGGTTGCATGATTTCCAGATCCTCATCGGCTTGCAGATCGAACAAGTTCATCACCTGCTCGACCATCTCCCGATGCTGTCCCGTGAGAATCACCCGCGTGGTAAAATCCCCCGCTTCCCGAAAAGCCCGAATCACCGGCGCCAGTTTAATCGCCTCCGGTCGCGTTCCCAATGTGATACAGATCGAGTTCATTCAACCTCTTGTAAGTGTTTTTTTAGGAGTCAGGAGCCAGAAGTCAGGAGTCAGGAGAATAGGTTCAAGGTTCCGTCTCCGAGGTAAATGGCTTCAAAGTAGCCTTTCCCCCTTTCCCCCTTTCCCTAAAAACTCCCCCATCTCCCTCACCTCCCCATCTCTCCACTCCCTACTCCTCCGGTTTCCGGACGATCTCGGTGGGAGACAGTCGCATCTGACTCGGTTCGAGAGGGGGAGAGACCTGGATAACCCGATGACTCGCGAGTTCCCGCGTTACCGAATCGAGACCCCGCGCGATCCGGAGATGATTCTCCAACTGTTCGCCGGAGGAAACTAGCGCCCCCAACCCGTTAACCAAACGCCGTAAATTGTCGCGGAATTTCGGGTCGCCGATCAACTCATCCACGTCCGAGGTGATTTTTTGGGTGTTTTCAAAGGTCACGCGCGCCGATTCTAGCGTTTTTTGCAGGGTGACGATCGTGGCGGGATCGCTGAGGGTTCGGGTCGCCTCTCGTAGATTCTCGGAAGTCGTGACCGCGTTGGTTAATACCGTCTCGATATTCCGCATCACCTCTCGCGTGTCGATCGCTTCCAGGCTAGTGTTTAAGGTAACGGTGGCGCGATTGAGATTATTGGCCAGCGCGGTTAATCCCTGTCCGGTTCGATCGATATTCGCGAGCGTATTAGAAATCTGGCCGCGGTTTTCGGTGAGTAAAGTGTTCAAATTCTCGACCAAACGCGAGGAATTATCCAGAGTACGGGAAATCTGAGCGCGATTTTCCCGTACCGTGCTATCTAAATTCGTCACCAGTCGCGAGGTGTTATTCGCGGTACCGGCCACCGATCGACTCGTGTTCGCCAATTCTAGCGATAATCGCGACAGTTCTCTCTGGGCGTTGCGGATCGTTACCGCGGTATCGTCGGATAAACGGGCGATACGTTTGGCCGCGAGCGAGGTATTTTTCGTCGCCTCGTTGAGATTGCCCACGAGTTCCGGCGCCGTATAGGTTTCCACGAAACGGTTAAAACTGGTGATTAACTCTACTCCCGGTCTCCCCGGAAGACGGGCGTTATTACAGAGAATGACCTGTTTATCGCAGTCGGGAGCCAGAGGATCGAGGTTTTTCGCGCTCGCGGGGAGCTCGCGTAACGGGGTGATATCGATAGCGGCCTCGCCGATTAAGCCGGAACGATTGGTCTCGATTCTGACATCCCTCGGAATGAGTAGATCCGCGGGGGAAATTTCCGCGATCACCTCCACCTGATTGCTTCCCGGCACGAAACCGAGAATCCGGCCGACTCTCACCCCCCGGAAACGAACGGCCGCGCCTACCTGTAAGCCTTCCACGTCGGGAAACTCGATCGTTAACCGGTAACTTCTCTGACCGAGTCCCCCCCCTCTCAACCAGATAGTGAGCGCGCCGAAAACCAGCAATCCCAACAGGGCGAATAGACCTAATCTCCCTTCCCTCAGCGCCCGCGAACTCTGCATCACTCTCCTCTGACTTTTATCAGTTTTTAGCTTAACTCAAACGATCGTTTGAATCGGACCCTCGGTACTGGCGGTGAAAAATTGTCGGATCATCGGGTTATCGGTTCGATCGATCTCCTCGACGGTTCCCTCCCACTGCACTTTCCCCCGGTAGAGAAACACCACCCGATCGGCCGTCCGACGGATCGTACTCTGTTGGTGGGAGACCATCACGTAACTTCCCGCGCTGTTCGATCGATCGTGGAGGGTTCGCACCAGATCCTCGACGATCGTGGAGGCGATCGGGTCTAATCCCGCCGTCGGTTCGTCATAGAGCAGTAATTCGGGGTTATCGTCGGGATTCTCGGGATTGGTGACGATCGCCCTGGCGAACGCGACCCGTTTTCGCATTCCCCCGGACAGTTCCGCGGGATAGCGATCGCTAATGCCCTGTAACCCGACCATTTCCAGACTTTCCTCGACTAATTCCCGAATTCTCGCCCTCGGTAACTTGGTATGTTCGTAGAGGTAAAAACCGACGTTTTGTTCCACGGTGAGCGAGTCGAACAGGGCGGTTTGTTGGAAAACGAGCGCGGTACGCATCGAATCGCCCCCGTCCTCCAGTAATCCCCGTCGGGGTTGTCCTTTGACGTAGATCTCCCCGTCATCGATCGGCGTTAACCCGGCGATCGCCCGCAAAACCGTCGATTTTCCCG
The DNA here is from genome assembly GCF_036688125.1 of Pannus brasiliensis CCIBt3594. Lineage (NCBI taxonomy): Bacteria > Bacillati > Cyanobacteriota > Cyanophyceae > Chroococcales > Microcystaceae > Pannus > Pannus brasiliensis. The sequence continues at coordinate 28,007 of NZ_JBAFSM010000033.1, forward strand.
TCCCCGAGGGCCCGATGATCACCAGCGCCTCGCCTTTATAAATGGTCAGATCGAGATTGTCGAGAATCACGTTATCCCCGAATTTCTTCGATACACCCTTGAGTTCGATTAACGGTTCCGGCATGACGGCGGGAGTCAGGAGTCAGAATTCAGGAGTAAATCTAATTTTCAGAAAATCGAACCGCGTCCGGTCGCCATGACCGACACTGTAAATTTCATTCTAATCGCGTTCCGATCGGGTCGAGGGCGATCCCGAAAAATAACCCTCTCCGCGATAGAGAGGGCTAAAAGATTCGAGAGGTTCCGCTCTCGTTACGAATTTTCCTCCAGTCCGAACACGCGATTGAAAGCTTTCATCACCTTATAACCGGAATCGATCGACTCTAACGGATCTTTCCGCAGACGGTGACGCAGACACATCACGATCACCCGACGGATATCGTCCACCGTCACGCTCGTCCGTCCTTCCAACGCGGCCAGCGCTTTCGCGGCCCGGTTGGTAACGATATCCCCCCGCAGTCCGTCCACGTCCAACTCCGAACAAACCTCCGAGATTTTCACCCGGAAATCGTAATCGAGTTCCACCGAGGGGAGTAGTTCCCGAGCGTCTACCAGTTTTCGCTGTAACTCTTCCTGTTCGAGTTGGTACTTATCGAGAAAACCGATCGGATCGGCATCGAAATCGGCTCTCTGTTCCACGATTTTGACCCGTAGAGGCGGTTCTTTCACCGTGTGGATCTCCGCGTGCATCCCGAAGCGATCGAGCAGTTGCGGGCGTAATTCTCCCTCTTCCGGGTTGCCCGAACCGACCAGAACGAATCGCGCCGGGTGACGGATCGAGATCCCCTCCCGTTCCACCGTGTTCCAACCGCTCGCGGCCGAATCGAGCAGAACATCCACGAGGTGATCGTCGAGAAGATTCACCTCATCGACGTAGAGGATGCCCCGGTTCGCTTTCGCCAATAATCCTGGCTCGAACGCTTTCACCCCTTCGGAAAGGGCTTTCTCGATATCGATCGTGCCGCAAACGCGATCCTCGGTGGCTCCCAGGGGTAGATCGACCATCGTGACTTTTTTCAAGACGATCGATAGGGGGATCTGTTCTTCTACCTGTTGCCGAACCTGATCGCTCATCAGATCGGGATCGTTCGGGTCGGAATTAAAGGGATCGTTCGCTACCACCTCGATTTCCGGCAAAAGATCGGCTAAGGCTCGGATCGTGGTCGATTTTCCCGTCCCCCGATCGCCCATGATCATCACCCCGCCGATCTTGGGATCGATCACGTTGAGCATGAGGGCTAATTTCATTTCATCCTGACCGACGATAGCGGTGAAGGGGAAGACGACACGGCGCGTTTTCGGGGGAGCCTGTAAAGTCACGGTCATAGGTCAAATCAACAGTAAAATTGAAAATGAAAAAATAATTTCTAGTCGGGATCGCCAATCGGAAAAAACGGCTAGATCTTCAGCTTTCCTATTGTAAAGCCTTTTCGCCATCAGCCCCCGACGGCCGGTAGTCCCTCGGGAGGCGATCGAAAAACTCTCTTGTTAAAATTGTCGATACCGAATCCCCTTCCGCCTCAAGCCTTCCGTTCCTTTCCCATCACCCAACGCCACAGGGGATGTCGCGGGCCGGCGGTTTGGATTTCCCGCACCTTTTTTTCTAACCGTTGTTTCTCCCGCTCCGGCAGTCCCCGGAGAATATTGCGACTCTGCCAGACTAATACCGCTCCCGTGATCCCGATACAGAACGCGAGAGCGAGCGAGGCGTGGAAATGATAGGCTAACGCGTACCGTAGCGCCGTCCAGGTAAAATATTGTCGTAATAGCTCGATATCGTCCCGGTAGACCAACAGACTCAACGGCGCGATCACCGCCCAGCAGACCGCCACGAAAATCCACCGACCGTAAACCGTCAGTCGATGGAGACGTTGTACCTGTCGCGAGAACTGGGGATCGGTCATCGGGCAACGGGGGGGATAGATCGATCGGAAAATCGGGAATAATTATCGCGGGTTTCTAGAAAATCGTTCGGAATATTCGACCGCCGGAAGGGGTTTACCCGTTCGATCGACGGATAACCTTCCTAAAATTGAAGAGGACCGACGGAAAGGATTCGTGCGATGGAAAACGATACACGAAACTGGTATATTGTCAAGGAAGATTCGGGAACCTGTTCGATCGTTTCCCTGGAGGAAACCCCGAGTTCGGGGGAATCCTGGGGGCCGTACCCGTCGCGGGAGGAGGCGATCGCCCGTCGGATCGGCCTGATCCGATCGGGCAAATGCCGACCGATTACTTAGCGGCGCTCGTGGCCGGTTTTTTGCCCTCCGCTATCTCTTTTTCCAGGATCTCGAAACCTTTTTTGAACTGCGGGTCGTCGAGAGTTCCCACCCGATCGCGTTCCTGTTGGAGACTCTTGCGCGCCTCGTCGGTGAGTTGGTATTCCACGTCGGGATGGATACCGTCGTGATTGATGTCCCGTCCGTTCGGGGTGAGATATTTAGCGATCGTCACCGCTAACCCCGAACCGTCTCCCAGACCGCGCACCGATTGCACCAACCCTTTCCCGAAGGTCTTCGTTCCCACCAACGTGGCCCGACGGTGATCCTGCAACGCGCCGGAAAGGATCTCGCTGGCGCTCGCCGAACCGCCATCGACCAGTACGACCAATGGTTTATTCGTCAGGGCGCTATTGTTCGCCCGCTGTCGTTCGGTCACTCCCTTGCGATCGACCGTGGAGACGATCAGCCCGTCGGGAATCCACATCCGGGCGATCTCGATACTGGAGTACAGTAAACCGCCGGGGTTAGAGCGCAGGTCGAGAATGTATCCCTTCACCCCTTCCGCCTCCTGTTCCCGGATCGCCTGACCCATTTCCGTGCCGGCCTGGGCGCTGAACTGATTGAGGCGGATATAGCCGACCTTGCCGATAGGAGTCGTTTCCACGCGGGCGCGAACCGGGTGGATCTCGATTTTCGCGCGGGTGAGGTTGAATTCTTTCTTCTCGGTTCCCCGGAGAATCGTGATCTTCACGGAGGTTCCCGCCTTGCCGCGGATCAGGTTGACCGCGTCCTCTAATTCCATTCCCTCGGTCGATTTCCCATCGATGGAAATAATCGTGTCTTTCGAGAGAACGCCCGCTTTAAAGGCCGGGGTATCCTCGATCGGCGAGACCACGACTAATTTTTTCGTTTTTTCGTCCTTCGTTAACTGAATACCCACCCCCGTCAGTTCTCCTGACGTATCGATCTGCATATTCGCGAATTCTTTCGGGTCCATGAAACGGGTGTAGGGATCGTTCAGCGTCTTCAGCATCTCGCGGATCGCCTTGTACGCTTCTTCCTTGTTGGTGTAGGTGCGATTCAAGTATTGGGAGCGGACGGCTTTCCAGTCGGATTGATTGAAGGTTCCGTCCAGATAACTACGATTGATGATCTGCCAAACCTCGTCCACGATCTCCTTGGGGCTTTCCTGGAAAAAAGCCTGACTTCGAGAGAGATAGGATCCGGCTCCCGTGACGGCTACGGTAGAGAGAACGACTGCTGTAGCACCTAGAACAAGCCCGCGTTTACTAATGACCATAAGCGATTATCGTGTAGATGAGGTGTCGCCCCCGCGCCGGAAATTTCCCGTGGCCGACCGTCGGATAGCTGGAAGGAAACGAGCGGGCGTTTTCAAGTCAGAGCGACAAGGGTTCGGAGTTAGATTACTACAGTTATAACATCGATCTTCTCTAGCTCGACGAAAATATCCGCGAAGGCTCCCGCCGACTCGCCGAACCGGATCGCCCGAGCGATCGAGAGGAAAGGCTGACGGTTTAATATACTAGGGAAGGCGCTGTCTATCTACCCCCGGATGGGTGAAGCGCGCTCTCCCCCTCGATCGCTTTCTCTTTCCCCGACCCGCGTGTCGATCCTTGTCGATCGCTTTCGTTCGAGTTTCGACTACCCCACGCTCTTTTTAAGAATGCTTTGAACTATAGGAAAAACTCGAATCATGACTCAATTACGGCCAGATATCTTTTTAAATGCCCGTCCGGATACCGAGGGAGATGAGGAAGAGGATTATTTCGATTACTTCTACGACGCTCCGGGAAGTGAACCGGGCACGTTAATTATCGAACCCGACGCGAAGCCCTCGCGCATCGTTCTGATCGATTACGATGAAAATCACGCGATTCGGAAAGTCGATATCACTCCCAACGCTTGCGCTCCCTATATCGGGACGAATACCGTCTCCTGGATGGATATCCAGGGTCTCGGAAGCGAGACGGTTTTAAAGCAGGTCGGCGAGATTTTTAACCTCCATCCCCTATTACTAGAAGATGTGGTCAACGTTCCCCAGCGCCCGAAACTGGAGGATTACAACAATCAGTTGTTGATGATCGCTCACATGGTACGGCTCAAGGAAGACGAACCGGGATTCGATACCGAACAGGTTAGTTTCGTGCTGGGAAAACGCTATCTATTAACGTTCCAACAGGAAGAATTACAGGACTGTTTCGAGATAGTCCGCGACCGGATTCGCACTTCCCAGGGACGGGTTCGCCAATCGGGAGCGGACTATCTAACCTATTTACTGTTAGACTCGATTATCGACGGTTATTTTCCGGTGGTCGAACATTACGAGGATCGCATCGAGGCGCTGGAAGATTCGATTATTACCGATCCCGATCGCCACACGATGGAGGAGATCTACGATATCCGTCGGGAATTACTCGCCCTCCGCCGCTTGATCTGGCCGCTACGCAACGTGTTAAATCTCCTCATGCGCGACCATCACGGCATCATTAGTAACGACGTACAGATTTATTTTCGCGATTCCTACGACCACGTTATCCAGATCCTCGAAATTATCGAGGCCTATCGAGAACTCGCCACCAGTTTAATGGACGTTTATATGTCCACGATGGGCAATAAATTAAACGAGATCATGAAGTTTCTCACGGTGATCTCGACGATTTTTATACCCCTAACCTTTATCGTGGGCGTTTACGGGATGAACTTCCAGTATATGCCCGAATTAAAAGGAAAATGGAGTTATTTTATTGTCTGGCTGATCATGCTGGCTATCGCGGGAGGGTTGATCTTCTATTTCTGGCGCAAGGGTTGGTTTAAACCGATTTACCCGATTAAACTGAAAAACGAGTGAGTTCGCCCGCGTCGGGACAGGAGTCAGGAGTCAGGAGGAGAAAGGAGAATTCAAGATATCGGAAAATTTTGCCCCGAAACCCCAGATAACTGACGATTCTCGCCGAAATTAAAGCTCGATCGCTTCATTCCCGCTCCCTACAGAACGGGGTCGGCTAGTAGCCGCGCGGATAGCCGAACGCTAATCTTACGAACTTCCTAACGATTTCAAGTCCCCCGGTTTGACCGCTCCCCTCTCGGTGATAATGGCGGCGATCAGTTCCGCGGGGGTGACATCGAAAGCGGGATTGTAAAAATCCACTCCTTCCGGGCAGATCCGCGTCGATCCAACCTGATAGACTTCCGAGGGGTTCCGTTCCTCGATCGGGATTCCCGAGCCGTCGGCTAGGGAAAAATCGACGGTAGAAAGCGGCGCGGCCACGTAAAAGGGTACGTTATGGGCTTTACTAACCACCGCGAGCGAGTACGTGCCGATTTTATTGGCGGTGTCCCCGTTGGCGGCGATCCGATCGGCCCCGACGATCACCGCGTCGATCATCTTCTGTTTCATACAGTGGGCGGCCATACTATCGGTGAGCAGGGTGACGGGGATCCCGTCCTGCACGCACTCCCACGCGGTTAACTTCGATCCCTGGAGACGGGGACGGGTTTCGTCGGCGTAAACTTTCAGCAGTCGATTCGCGCTCCAGGCCGATCGGATCACGCCCAGGGCCGTCCCGTATCCCGCGGTCGCCAGCGCGCCGGTGTTGCAGTGGGTGAGAATCCGCAGTTTTTCGGGGGTTTCCGGCAGTACCGCCAATCCGTGTTCGCCGATCGCCTTACAGGTTCGTACATCGTCCTCTTGAATCTGTAGCGCGGTTTCCCATAGGGCGCGCCGGATGTCGTCCGCGTCCCCCGTCGTTCGATCGGCCGTTTCCAGCATTCGATCGATCGCCCAGAAGAGATTCACCGCCGTCGGTCGGGTTCGCCGTAATCGATCGGCCACGGTTTTCAATTTCGAGCGGAATTCTTCTAAAGTACCGGCGGGAATCTCTCCGGCCCCCAAAACCATACCGTAAGCGGCGGAAACCCCGATCGCCGGCGCGCCCCGCACGATCATCGTCTCGATCGCCCGGGCCATCTCCTCGCTCGTTCGGATCTCCACCTCCGCGCGCTCGATCGGTAAGCGGGTCTGATCGATGAGATACACTCTGTCTTCTTGCCAGCGGATCGGATAGATGGGGTTGTTGATAGAAACGCTCGGGGAAACGGTCATAGGGAAAAATACTTAGTCGCGCGAAAAAAAATCGACCGGAACGCGCCGCGAAAACGCTCTCCAGCCCTTCCACTATACCGGGATTTACAAAACTTCACGGGCGGGAACGGGGCGGGAAAACGAGAATATTAAGAAAAGCTAAAGTTTCCGCCGATCGATCCCCTTATCCCCTTAAACGCTTGCGGTATCTGCCTTCCAGACCACGAGAGGATTCCGGCACCCGGCGGGGATCGCTATCCGTCCGCCGATCGGCGACGTTACGCGATCGTTACAAAAGGGCGGCGATCCCCTTAACAATATGTAACAAACAAAATCTCGACAGCAGTGTATAAATTTATTTTGAGGGGTCAAGAGAACAGACGAAAGTAAGGCTGGATACTCGTTTAACCCCCGAAGCGCGATTTATGAGAGAACCCTGAATTTTTTTCAGGATTCTGGAAATAGATCGAAACCTTCACTCGATCGCCCCGCTCAAGCGCGATCCGTGAAATCCCCAAGCGGGAAAAACCTTAAAATTGCAAGCTCATCCAAGTAAATTTAGGAGATTGTCACAATGTTTGACGCATTCACCCGGGTGGTATCCCAAGCTGATGCTCGTGGCGAATACTTAAGCTCTTCTCAACTCGACGCTCTGAGCGCGATGGTTAGCGACAGCAACAAACGTATGGACGCGGTAAACCGGATCACCGGAAACGCTTCCACCATCGTCGCTAACGCCGCTCGCGGTCTGTTCGCCGAACAGCCCCAACTAATCGCTCCCGGTGGAAACGCGTACACCAACCGTCGTATGGCCGCTTGCTTGCGCGACATGGAAATCATCTTGCGCTACGTGACCTACGCTACCTTCACGGGTGACGGCAGTGTTCTCGACGATCGTTGCCTCAACGGTCTTCGCGAAACCTATGTCGCTCTCGGAGTTCCCGGAGCTTCCGTGGCCGCCGGCGTCGCCAAAATGAAAGATGCCGCTATCGGTATCGTCAACGATCGCAACGGCATCACCCCTGGCGACTGCTCCGCGCTCGTTTCGGAAATCTCCAGCTACTTCGATCGCGCCGCCGCCGCTGTAGCCTAGTTCTTTTTCACCGTAAATCCGGTGAACGATCTAAACCGTAGGAAATTTATTGCAAGATTATTGGGAGATACCAAACTATGAAAACCCCCCTTACCGAAGCTGTAGCTACCGCTGATTCTCAAGGACGTTTCCTCAGCAACGCCGAAATGCAAGCCGCTTTCGGTCGCTACCGTCTCGCTTCCGCCAGCCTCGCCGCCGCGAAAGCGTTAACCGAAAAAGCTTCCCAACTGACCCAGGGTGCCGCTCAAGCCGTTTACAACAAGTACCCCTACACCACCCAAATGCAGGGGAACAACTTCGCGGCCGACCAACGCGGTAAAGACAAATGCGTTCGTGACATCGGCTACTACCTCCGCATGGTGACCTACTGCTTGGTCGCCGGTGGCACGGGTCCGATGGATGAGTACCTCATCGCCGGTCTCGACGAAATCAACCGCACCTTCGACCTGTCCCCCAGCTGGTACGTCGAAGCCCTCAAATACATCAAAGCCAACCACGGCCTCACCGGCGACTCCGCCCTTGAAGCCAACTCCTACATCGACTACGCGATCAACGCTCTGAGCTAGTCCGATACGAAAAACTACTGGTCTGGAAAGGCAGGAGGTTGTTAGCAAACGGGTTAGCAATCATCTGTTCTTCCAGACCTCGTTATATTCACCGGAAATTTTTGGTTTCGGACTTCTCGCCCGCGAGCGAGTCGGGTTCGATCTCGAAAACCGTTACTTTTTTTAGGAGAACTCAAGTGGCAATTACTACTTCCGCGTCCCGTTTGGGGACGACCGCGTATAGCGATTCCGCTCCCGTCGAACTGCGTCCCGATTGGTCGCGCGAGGACGCTCTCGGCGTGATCCGGGCGGCTTACCGTCAGGTATTGGGCAACGATTACGTTCTGGAATCGGAACGCCTCAAAAGCGTGGAGTCCCTGTTAATCAACGGTTCGATCACCGTTCGGGACTTCGTGCGCGCGATCGCCAAATCGGAACTGTACAAGAAGAAATTCTTCTACGGCAACTTCCAAACCCGCGTGATCGAACTCAATTATAAACACCTTTTAGGCCGCGCTCCCTACAACGAGTCGGAAGTGATCTTCCACCTCGACCTGTACGAGAACGAAGGTTTTGAAGCCGATATCGATTCTTACATCGACTCTCCCGAATACCTGGAAAACTTCGGCGAGAATATCGTCCCCTACTACCGTAGTTTCGTTTACCAGGCCGGCCAACAGACGACCGGTTTCACCCGGATGTTCCAACTCTATCGCGGGTACGCCAACAGCGATCGCTCGCAGATCGCCGGGAAAGCCTCCCGTTTAGCCTCGGAATTGGCTCAAAACGGTGCTTCCCCGATTGTCGGCCCCTCCGGTGGCAGTAGCGGCTGGGCGTACCGTCCCTCGAAAGCTGGCAACACCCCGACGAAAGCGTTAGGGGGTAACGTGGCTTACGGTGACGTGGGCAAACTCTACCGCGTGGAAATCACCGCGATCAGCAAGCCCGGTTATCCCAGCGTTCGCCGCAGTAACAAAGCGGTGATCGTGCCTTTCGAGCAGTTAAATAACACTTTAGAACAGGTTTACCGTCTCGGTGGCAAGGTGGCCAGCATCACCCCCGCCAGTCTCTAATCCGACGGTAGATTAATTCTCTCCCCCCGATTCGCTTCGGGGGGATTTTTCGTGTATCGCTTTTCTTCTTTCCTACCTAGACAGATATTTTGACAATCGTAAATATGTTATGGTATCGTCAGTGCCAAACAGCATAGGTCATCCATCTTAAGTAATACATTTTCCACACTAACGATGAATCTTAAAAGTAAACTCAAAAATTTCGTTCACGAGTTCGGACTCGACACGTATAAAAAATTTTCTCCCGATTTCTTTCCCGCCGGTTGGGATGTTGCCTCCGACATAGAGAGAATTTGCGGTAAACAACAACCGAAAATTATTTTTGACGTGGGGGCTAATATCGGACAAACCGCCACTTATTATCGGGAAAAATTTCCCCGCTCTGATATTTATTGTTTCGAGCCGATTCGAGAAACCTATTCTATTTTAGAGGCGAAATTCTCTCGCGATCAACGAGTAAAATGTTTTCCCATCGCTCTCGGTGCTAGTCCCGAAAAAAAAGAAATCGTTTTAAATGAGAACTCCCAACAGAATTCTTTAACCGATAAGCTGAATGAAGGGAGAGCTATCGGGACGGACGAAAATTCTCCAAAAACCGAGATCGTTCAGATCGATACCCTAGATGGTTTTTGTCAGGAAAATAATATTAACGAGATCGATTTGTTAAAAATAGATACGGAAGGATACGAGCTAGAGGTCTTAAAAGGAGCGTCCGATTTTTTAGAGAACCGAAAAATCACGCTGGTTTTAGCGGAAGTCGGTTTTCGTCCTTCCGATTCTCGTCATACGCCTTTTCCCGCTTTACACGAACATTTATACGGTCGGGGATTTCGTTTTTACGCTCTCTACGATTTATCCTATTGGCATCCCTATCAATACGAGGGATTAATCTATTGCAACGCTTTATTCGTCAACGCGAAGTTGGTGAAAAGTCGTTATTATTAAGCTCGATCGAGCCGTGTCGTCTCTCTTATCGATCGGGGTGTTCTAGCGTTCGGCCGAGACAGACCCGACACCCGGACAGTAAGATAGTAGAGAGACGGCATAGTATAGAAACATGGACAATCAAGCCCCGATCAAACTCCCGAAAACCAGCGAGTCAGAATCCCTCAAACGCCTGCGCCACACCACCTCGCACGTCATGGCGATGGCCGTACAGAAATTATTTCCCAAAGCGCGCGTGACGATCGGGCCGTGGACGGAAACCGGCTTCTACTACGATTTCGATGTTCCCGAACCTTTCACCGAAAAGGATCTCAAGGACATCAAAAAAGAGATGATCAAGATCATCAACAAGAAATTGCCCGTTATTCGCGAGGAAATCAGCCGGGAGGAAGCGGAACGCCGCATTCAAGCCCTTAACGAACCCTATAAACTGGAAATTCTCGATAGTATTCAAGAACCGATCACTCTCTACCATCTCGGAGAGGCGTGGTGGGATCTCTGCGCGGGCCCCCACGTCGAGAATACCGGCGATATCGACCCGAAAGCGATCGAACTGGAAACCGTCGCGGGCGCGTACTGGCGCGGCGATGAAACCAAAGCCCAACTACAGCGCATCTACGGCACCGCCTGGGAAACCCCCGAACAACTCGCGGAACACAAGCGCCGCAAGGAAGAAGCCCTCAAACGCGATCATCGGAAATTGGGCAAGGAACTCGGTTTATTCATCTTCGCCGATCCCGTGGGACCGGGTTTACCCCTGTGGACTCCCAAGGGAACCCTGATCCGATCGCTTTTAGAGGATTTTCTCAAACAAGAACAACTCAAACGCGGCTATCTCCCCGTCGTTACCCCCCACATCGCGCGGGTAGATCTCTTTAAAATCTCCGGACACTGGCAGAAGTACAAGGAAGATATGTTCCCCCTGATGGCGGAAGACGAAGAATCCGCCACTAAAGAGGTGGGATTTGTCCTTAAACCGATGAACTGCCCCTTCCACATCCAGATTTATAAAAACGAACTGCGATCCTACCGCGAACTGCCGATGCGACTCGCGGAATTCGGGACGGTGTACCGCTACGAACAATCGGGAGAATTAGGCGGTTTAACCCGCGTTCGTGGCTTTACCGTCGATGATTCTCACCTGTTCGTCACCCCGGAACAGCTAGACGCGGAATTCTTGAGCGTGGTAGATCTGATCCTCACCGTGTTCAAGAGTTTGCAGTTGAAAAACTTTAAAGCGCGGCTGAGTTTCCGCGATCCCGAATCGGATAAGTATATCGGTTCCGATGAAGCCTGGGAGAAAGCGCAATCGGCGATCCGGCGCGCGGTGCAGACTCTGGGAATGGATTACTTTGAAGCCCCCGGAGAAGCGGCGTTCTACGGGCCGAAACTGGATTTTATCTTCCACGACGCGCTGGAACGGGAATGGCAGTTAGGAACCGTACAGGTCGATTACAACCTGCCGGAACGCTTTGAACTGGAGTACGTGGCCGAGGACGGTACTCGGAAACGTCCGGTTATGATCCACCGCGCGCCGTTCGGTTCGCTGGAACGATTAATCGGGATTTTAATCGAGGAATACGCGGGCGATTTCCCCCTGTGGTTAGCCCCCGTACAGGTGCGTTTACTGCCCGTTAGCGACGAATTTCTCGATTACGCTAAACAAGTCGCCGCGAAAATGCGATCGCTAGGCATCCGCGCGGAAACCGACACCAGTGGCGAACGTTTGGGCAAGATGATCCGCAACGGCGAAACCCAAAAAATCCCCGTGATGGCGGTTGTCGGCGCGAAAGAGGTGGAAACTAACAGCCTGAGTGTCCGTACCCGATCGAACGGCGATCTAGGCTCGATATCTGTCGAGGAATCGATCGAGAGACTGAAAACGGCGATCGACAATCACGGTAATTTTTAAGAGTAGGGTGGGTTACGCTTCGCTAACCCACCAAGAAGCGAAGGGAAAAGACGAACGCATTAAAAGCGGTCTTTTCCCTTTCCCCTTTCCCCTTTCCCCCTTCCCCTTTTCCCGAAACAATCCCTCACCTCTCCAACACCTCCCGCACAACGTCGGCTAGTTTTTGGCTCACCAGGGCGTTTCCGGCGGGACTTAGGTGAATATTGTCCCGGTAGAGGGAATCGGGGGGCGTAACGCCTTGAAAAACGGGCAAGAAATCGACGTAGGGAATCGATCGATCCCGCGCGAACTCGGCTAGTTTCCGCCTCGCTTTTATTTCGTAGTCCTTGCCCTCTTTTCGGGATTCCCGGATCAGGGGAGTGATGGCGAGAATGAAAGTCGCTTGATTTTCCCGCGCGATCGCCTGTATTTTCTCTACAGCCGCTAAATTGATCGCCAGTCGATCGCCTTCCTCTTTTACCTTGGGTACGGGAGGATAACGCTTGAAATATTTATCGTACAGTTCGATTATGGCGAATCCCGGCGATCGATCCGGGTAATTGATATCCCGTCCGACGACCGCGGAACTCGGCGCGGTTGCGAACAGATCGTCGGTATTCATCAAAAGAACGAGAACTCGCGCTCCGAACGTCCCGAAACGCTCTAAATAGGCTAACTGATTCCGCGGCCCCCAGGAATTCGCCGAAGCGTTGAGAACTTCTACCGGGGGGGAAATCGATCGGGACAGTCCCTCGCCGACGAGCGCGGAAATCGTTCGCGATTGATCCGTCCACCAAGCACCGTTAGCGATCGAATCCCCCAGAAGTAAGATTCTCGTCGTGTTCGCGGGAGGAATGGCGGCGATCGGCGCGCTCCGCATGGAATATTGATTGATCTCGATATAATTCCCCGATCGTCGCGTTTTCTGGTTCGGCGCGAGTAGATAACCGATTTCGGCATCGGTTTGATAGAGCAGGGGATTTCCCAACCCGAAAGCGAATCTTAAGATAGCCTCAAGGATCGCGATCGCGACCAGGATGACCCCTAGAATGATCGCGGAGAGTCGAACGATACCGATTTCTAATAACACGGATGAGCGATTCTTCTTTACTTTATGATCTAAGAGTTCAGTGTCTCATATTTTCCGATTCATCTCATGACAGGGAGTTCACGGCTATGTCAGATTTAAATCGCGGCATCATGAAGTTCGAGGGAGCCGACAAACCGGTTGTCGTCGCTACCTCCGCCATTCTCGTTCTCGGAGCGATCGCCGGGCTGATCCTTTGGGCGATGAAAGTCGCCTATGTAATGAATTAACCGAACAGAACACTTTCCCCCCTCCTCACTCGCTCGAAAAAAAACTCGAAAAAAAAGTTTGACTTTCGGGGCAGGTGTGCTAAGATGATTAATCGTGACATAGATGGGTCGGTGCCCGAGTGGTTAATGGGGGCGGACTGTAAATCCGTTGGCTACGCCTACGCTGGTTCGAATCCGGCCCGGCCCACCACGATAATCGCCCGTGTAGCTCAGTGGTAGAGCACACCCTTGGTAAGGGTGAGGTCATGAGTTCAATCCTCATCACGGGCTTAGTTGTTAGTCTGGCAAAGATGTAATCACCGCACTTTGCCTAGAGCTTTCACCGTTAATACCCATACAGTCGATCGTGGTATATTGGCTCTTTCAAGCTAACCCCAAGTACAGCCAAATTCTAGAAGCCATCGAAAGGCTAGAGGAAATTTACTGGCTCGTCACTCGCTACAGCAAAGAGATCGCTCCGGGCGATCGGGTAATGATCTGGATTGCGGGTAAGCGAGCCGGGATTTACGCCCTCGCGGAAGTTTTAGAGGCACCCCGGTTTAGAGATGAACCTCCCGATATCGATATCTGGACAATGCCTGTACGGGCTAAAGCTAGGTTCTGGGCCCCCGTGAGATTCCAACAAAAGCTACTCGATACTCCCCTGCTTAAATCAGTCCTAGTTTTCGATCCGATCCTTCATGAATTGGAAGTTATCCGCCGCCCCCACAACAGCAATTTTCGGGTTAGCGATGAACAGTGGAATCGAGCCATCAGCCTGCTCGACGGTATCGATGTTTGACCACCTCGCCCCGCCACGACCGGCTAGAACTTAGGCGTTGCTTCGGTGAGCGATTCGTTCTCTTGAGCGATCGAGTTTTCCCGTTTCGTACCTTTCGGGCATCCTATCCCCGTCCGGCATCCAGCGTGTTTTGCCCGTATAAGCCTTTTGATTCGCTCCTTGAATGTATTCCCGTTCTCACCTCTCTCGTGTCTTCTAGGGGCATTTTCCGCGCGATCGAGAGGGGGAATGTCCCCGAACCCGGCCCGCGAGCAATCAAAATTCACGGGAAGCCCGATCGATTCCCGCTAGGATCGCGATAAGAGGAATTTCCCCGAAATCGGGCGAATTCAATTCGGCAACTCATCGATCGAATCATTACAGACAGGGAATCGGGCCGATTTAGTCGATACGATAACCCCTCCCACGATCGCCGATGAAAGCCTGGGAATTGTCTCTAAATTCGGGGAATATAATCCGGTCTACTGTCGCGGTGGTGGTGGCGGCGGTCTGACTTGGAAAATCGTCGATAATGTGCAATTCTCCGTCGGCTACGTGGCGGGAAATAACAACAACTCGGAAGTGGGAAACGGGTTATTTAATGGAACCTATCACGCGCTGGCTCAATTAGCCTGGTACGGGAATAATGGCGCGTGGGGAAGGTTGTCTACCCGGTCTCGTTTTCGGGATTCCTCCGAAGGTGGCGAGTAGTAGTGTTCGCGAGGACGCGGATACCGCCTATCATATCGAGGCTTTCTATCGCTTACAAATTAATGACTGGATCGCGGTGATTCCGGGATTTTGGGTAGTTATTAATCCCGAAAATAATTCTCTCAATCAAACGCAGCGGGTCGGCTATCTACGGACGGGTTTTAATTTTTAACCGGTTCTAAATTCGGAGCTTTACGGGAGCGATCGAGGGGAAAAACTCTCGCGATCCGCGTGAATTAGTAGGTCGGGTCGAGGTAACGAAACCCGACGCGAACCTCTTAATTATTGGGAATTGTTGGGTTTCACTTCGTTCAAAGCGACCTACGAAAAAAGATCTGTCAGCCGATCGGGAGAGAGCCCCCGACCGTTTCGGACCTTAGAATATCTCGAATTACACGGATAATACATTTTCTTGTTTATAAGAGTATTAAAAATACTTTTAAATTTTTAAAATGGTTATAAATTTACTTGTTATAATTTATAACTTATATCGAGTTAAATAAAATTTACTATAAAATACAATAATTTATAATTATAGCAAGTTTATATATACTTTTTGTAACGCAAAGTCATTTTTATGTCCTCGTGTCCCAGGAGTGCCTGTAGCTGTTCGATCGAGATGATCCCGACGCGCTCGACGGCGAAGGTGTGACGGAGATCGTTGATACGGCAGGATTTCAGGTCGGGATCGAGAGCGACTAACTTTTGCCAATCGCGATAGAGAACCGCGTAGGGTAAACGGATGACCTCTCCCGTGGCGCGATGGATCGAGTTGAAGAGGGCGCTATGGTCGCGATGGCGGTATCGATCGAGGTATCGCTCCAGAATCGGGCTGACATCGGCACTATAAACGAGCGATCGAACCCGATTTCGATATCCTGTCAGTTGAATATGGCAGTTATCGAGGTTTATATCCTCTAGGTTCAACGAGAGAACTTCGGACACCTTCGCGCCGGTGCGGTGGAGAAGACGGACGATCGCGTGTAGGCGATCGCCTTCGGGGGTCTGTTGTTGTTCGAGGAGGGTGTAGAGGCGATCGAGTCGATCGGGAGAAAGGTAGGCGATCTCCGACGCGGGAACGTCGGGAGCGGGAAGACGGGCGAGCGGATTATAGAGAATATAGCTCTCTTGGAAAGCGTAGTTGAATAGGGAGTTAATAATCGTCCTATGTCGCTTGTAGGTGCTTTTAGCGAGGGAATCTAAGGATTTTAGGTAGGTTTCCAGGTCATCGCCGGTGATCTCGTCGATCGCTTGACTGCCGTATCGATCGAGCAGGGGACTCAGCACCGATAGATAGGATCGCTGGGTAGCTTGTTTATGCTGGTATAAGTCTAAAAAATTAACCGCTACTTGCGCTAGTGTTAGAGGCATTTTTATATCATAGTTTTACCGTATGTATACTTTAAGTATAAAGTATAAAAATGTATTTTAAAATATAAATATGGATATGCCCGATCTAGACAAGGCTCCCCGACCGGAAGAAAGCCTCGGAAATTACCTGCGCCGGGTTCGCAAGGCGATGAACCTGACGCAAGAGGAAGTCGCGAGCGCGGGGGGACTCCACAAACAAACGCTGTTAAAAATCGAGGCGGGAAAATCGAGCAAACTTAGCAAAAAAACCCGTCAGGGGTTGGTGTACGCGCTGAAGATCCCGGAGGAATACCTAAACGCTTTCCGCGAGAACGCGGAAGCTTTACCCATCCCGCGGACGCTGAAAATCTGTCCCAAGTGTTGGCAGGTGGGAACGCGACCGGAGACGCAATGGCTGGATCTCCGATCGAAATACTGTTTTCTGTGCGGGGGGGGACTGCGGGATCGGTGCGACTGCGGACAGACGATCGCCGATTGGCGGTACGCGTTCTGTCCCTACTGCGGTAAGGGGTTGGCTACTCTACGGTGATGGTCTCTCCCTGTAGCGCGAGGGATCGATCGAGCGCGTGGAGGACTTTCACCAGTTCCGTCGCGGTCGTGCCGTTCGCGGGGGGAAATTCCGTATTCGTGGCGATCGAGTGGAGGAATCGATCGCACACCTCCCGTAACGGTTCCCCCTTGGTCACGGGGATAATTTCCGTTTTTTGGTCGATGGGGAGAAAATAATCGCCCTGGCGATCGAAAGTGCCTTTCTGTAGTGTTAACGGCGCTTCCGGGGATAATTCATCGAAAATTAAAGTTCCGGTAGTTCCGGCGATCGCTAAACGTCTCTGTTTATCCGGATTCAACCAGCACAGGTGAATGTAAGCTTCAAAGCCATCGGGGTAAATCAACGTCGCCTGGACGAGATCGGCGATATTCGGTTGTAACCAAGTGATTCCCCGCGCCTGTACGCGGACGGGACGACTATCGAGCCAGTGATTGAAAATCGCGATATCGTGAATGGCTAGATCCCACAACGCGGAGACATCCTGACGCACCGGCCCTAGATGGGAACGAGTCGCGTAGCCGTAACGGGGTTGTCCGATCGAACCGGATTGTAGGACGTTTCGCCCCTCGCGAACCGCCTCGTGAAAGAGATAGGTATGATCGACGAAGAGGATACGGCCTCTCTCGCGGGCCTGTCGGGTCAGTTCCTCGCACTCGCGGGGATCGAGGGTGAGGGGTTTTTCCGCGAGGACGTGGTAGCCCCGATCGAGCGCTTCGGTAATTAGGGAATAATGGGTGATCGCGGGGGTGACGATGACCACCGCGTCGATATCGGGGCGATCGCGGAGGGAATTCCAATCGGTGGTAAATTCGATCGAGCGATCGTCCAGTCCGAATTTATCGCGACAGGAATCGAGTTTTTCACGCGAGGGGTCAACGACCGCCACCAATCGCGCCGCGGGATGGGAGGAAAAATGACGCGCGAAATGAACCCCCCAACGTCCGACCCCTAAAACGGCGATTCCTGTCTGCATGGTTAACGCGAGATAAGCGAATGTAGTTCACATTGTAGGGCGATCGGGCCGGGGGCGATCGAACGCGAAACGCCCGATCGCTTTCCAGTCGATCGGGCGTTATTTCTGTCGATTCACCTTACCGAAAAATACGGCGAATCTTTCTTGTTTACTGTAGACCTAACCAGGATAATAAGCCTTTTCCGGTCAGGTACTCGATTAATAGGGTAATAACGAAGCCTATCATCGCCGCTCTGCCGTTTAAGCGTTCGGCGTAGTCGTTAAAGCCGAATTTAGGATCTTCTAATTTGGGCGCGCGGGTCGGTTGTGGTTCTGTCATGATGGATGATCTTATCGGCGATTTACATTTCTTTACATTATCTCACGGGAGTTAACCATCGGACGGCGCCCCGTTAACTCCCGAGGGGAAATTAATCCCGACCGTTCAGGGCGATCAACAGACGCAGGATAAAGACAAATAGATTGATGTAGGTTAGATACATCGATAGCGCGGCGGCTAGGTACTGATCGTCGCGGTAGGTACGGGGAAGGATGTAGAAATCCACCACGGAACATCCCGCGAAGAGGAAAACACCGGCCCCGGAAATCGCGATCTCTAGCCAGGTCGGGGCGATCACAC
This sequence comes from Pannus brasiliensis CCIBt3594, assembly GCF_036688125.1. Lineage (NCBI taxonomy): Bacteria > Bacillati > Cyanobacteriota > Cyanophyceae > Chroococcales > Microcystaceae > Pannus > Pannus brasiliensis. The sequence continues at coordinate 46,242 of NZ_JBAFSM010000033.1, forward strand.
CGAAAAAGCTCAGTACCAACTGCGCGACCATGACGAGTAACAGGGCGAAGATACCGATATATACCGTCTGGGTGAGGGCTAACCCGTCTTTATCGGATAGGTTCGAGCCAATATTTCTACCGAGAACGAACGCGATCCCGCAACCGAGAGCGGCGATACCGATTCCCTGTAATCCCACTCCCGAAGTCCCTAATGCTACATAGACGATTCCACTGAGGGTATAGCCGGACAGAAGACCGTACAGGGCGAGAAGAGGGAGCGCGGTGCCGTTATTCCCTTTTTCCGCGACATTACGGGCGACAAAGAAAAGAGCGATCTCGGCGATGATAGCGACGATGAAAGAGGGCATGAAAAACCCCGGATTGGATTGGAGAACGCCCAATCCGCCGTAGGTTCCCACCGCGGTTAGCACCAGTCCCCCTCCGAGATAGGGGAGGGCGTTGGCGATGACCTTCGGACCGATTAGCGATTGGCCGCGGGCCTCGCGTAAAGCTTGACGGAAGTTACTGGTATTACTCATGGTATGGAAGTTTCTAAACGTCACTGATTAACCTTTTTAGCGTGGATCGCCCCGGATTCGCTAGTCAAGAATACCGATTTTCCGGGGGACGGTAGGGGTTATTTCTTTAATCGAGGTTAATCCTTCCTTTATCGTATCGAAAAAAATGGGGCGGGTGCGGGGCGGGGTTATCCGGGGGACTCTTCCGGGGGAACGTACCGACCCGATCCCGGACACTACAGCGCGACCGCTCGCCCCGTAAAGGTTTTCCCAGTATCGTCCCGCGTGATCCCGCCGTGGCGATCGAGCGAGAGCGAGACGACAACCGGGTCGATCGGGACGCGTACCTCCGTAAGATCACGGAAAAAAAGGCTAGAGAGCGTGACGATTTCCGTAGATCGATCGTAGTAAGGAAATTCCCGGATGTTGACAATAGAGACTGATACAGGAACTTGATGATCGTCGCTCGAATCTCCGGTAGAACTCATGACCAATCAATCTCTCGGCATCCGTAGTATGGAACTCCTGATCGCGTACTCGCGCGATCGTTCCCTTTCTCTCCGCAATCGGTTAGTAGAGATCAACGCGGGCCTAGTGCGTCAGGTCGCCCACCGTATCAGTAATCAATGTTCGGAACCCTACGAAGATCTCGAACAGATCGGCTATATCGGTTTGATTCGAGCGATCGAGCGGTTCGACCCCCATCAGGGATGCGCCTTCAGTTCCTTCGCCATTCCCTACATCCGCGGCGAGATGCTTCACTACCTACGCGATAAAGGAAGCGTCCTCCGCATTCCCCGACGCTGGCAGGAACTTTACACCCGAGGCAAAAAACTCCGCAAACAGTTAACCGTTTCCCTCGGTCGCCCTCCCAAGGAACCGGAAATCGCCAAGGCGCTGGGAATTTCATTACAGGAATGGCACGAGTGTCAGTTAGCCCTGCAAAATCGTCTGATGGTCAGTCTGGACGCGAACGTCAGTCAGGTGAACGATGGCGTGATCAGTTTCGGCGAGACCCTTCCCGATCCCCGTTGCCAGATGCAGAGAAAATGGGAGGAAGAACGCCTGCAACTGCAAAGAGCGATGAGCCAGCTAGAGGATAAAACGAAAGCGGCGATCGAGTGTGTTTTCCTCCGCGATCTCCCCCGCAAAGAAGCGGCGAAGGAAATCGGCATCAGCCCCATGACCGTTACCCGTCATCTCCAGAAAGGTATAGAACAGTTAAGCGAGTTGTTAGAACCCTCGGTCGCGTGAGATCGATCGAGCATCAAGTTGTCCGGACACTTCCTTTCGCATCGCGAGGCACGATCTCGATCGTGTCTTTTTTTGTTGGTAGTTCGCTTCTTAAAACGAGAGTTGCTGAAACAGATCGGCGACGGGAAAGGTGAAGCCGGGGACGACATCCTCGCCATCGAGAGTATCTACCGATTTTAGTAATCGATCGGGTTCGATCGCGGAACGATAGACCAATATATAATTCTGAGTCGGGTTAATTATCCACGCTAGGCGAGTTCCGTTCTCGAAATAGTCTTGGAGTTTATCATCGATTTCTTCTACGGTATTACCCGGTGATAGGATTTCAACTACCAAATCGGGCGCGCCTTCTAAATAGCCAGTCGGAACATCTTGCATTCCCTGTAAGCGTTCTTTAGAGAAAAAAGAAATATCGGGAGAGCGCTTATTTCCATTTTTCATCTTAAACGCGGTACTAGAGTCACACAAAATTCCTAATTTTCGTGCCGTAACCACCGAGAATAAAGCGGAACTTAAAATAATCGCGATATAACCGTGTTTCGCACCCGAATTTCCCATATCTACTAACTCTCCATTAACCACCTCGTAACGATGCCCGTCATCGGGTAACGCCATGAATTCTTCATCCGTCCATATCTTTTTGTCCGGGGACTCGATCGCCAGTTTCTCCAGAGTAGACATATTTTGACTCCACGCCGAGCAATATCTATATCCTATCCTCTCGTTCATCTCCCCCGATCGCCCACAACGAGCGCGTTATGATTGTTAAGGACTATTTCACCCCGTCAAGATGTCTCAATCCGACTCCATCCGTATCCGTGGCGCGCGACAACACAACCTCAAGAACGTGGACCTGGAGTTACCGCGCGATCGACTGATCGTGTTCACGGGGGTATCGGGTTCGGGGAAATCCTCGCTCGCGTTCGATACGATTTTCGCGGAGGGACAGCGCCGGTACGTGGAGTCGTTGAGTGCTTACGCGCGGCAGTTTCTCGGACAACTCGATAAGCCGGACGTGGACGCGATCGAGGGGTTGAGTCCGGCGATCTCGATCGATCAGAAATCCACTTCCCACAATCCGCGCTCGACCGTGGGAACGGTAACAGAAATTTACGATTACTTGCGTTTACTCTTCGGACGTGCCGGGGAACCCCACTGTCCGCACTGCGATCGCAATATCGCCCCGCAGACGATCGATCAGATGGTCGATCGAGTCATGGAACTGAGCGATCGAACCCGTTTCCAGCTTCTTTCCCCCGTTATTCGCGGCAAAAAAGGCACTCATAAACAATTACTCTCCGGACTGGCCTCGCAGGGATTCGCGAGGGTGCGGGTCGATGGCGAGGTGAAGGAACTCTCGGAAGGATTCGAGTTAGATAAAAAATACAGTCACGACATCGAGATCGTCATCGATCGACTCATTAAAAAAGAAGGATTAGAAGAACGGTTAGTCGATTCCCTCACCACCTGTTTAAAACATTCCGACGGCATCGCGATCGTCGAGATCCTGGGCGATGAAGCGATCGAGAACGATGGCAAAGTGAAAGAGATCGTCTTCTCCGAAAAGTTCGCCTGTCCCGAACACGGGGCGGTTATGGAAGAATTATCCCCCCGTTTATTCTCCTTTAATTCGCCCTACGGAGCCTGTCCGAACTGTCACGGGTTGGGCAGTTTACGGAAATTCTCCGCGGAATTAGTTATCCCCGATCCCAAGCAACCGGTGTACTCGGCGATCGCTCCCTGGTCGGATAAAGATAATTCTTATTATTTATCGATTCTCTACGGATTGGGACAGGCTTTCGGTTTCGAGATCCAGACCCCGTGGTATAAATTAACCGAACCACAACAGGATATTATTCTCCACGGTAGTGAAGAACCTATCTATTTCGATGACGATTCCCGGTACGGTAGCGGCAAGGGATACCACCGGAAGTTCGCGGGAGTTCTCAATATTCTCGATCGGAACTATCAGGAAACGACCTCGGATATTATTAAACAGAAATTAGAGAAATATATTATTAACCAAACCTGCGAGGTCTGTCAGGGGAAACGATTGAAGCCCGAAGCGATAGCGGTACGTTTGGGACGTTTTTCGATCACCGATCTCACGGGCGCGCCGATCCGCGATTGTCTGGAGAAAATCGACCGTTTCGATCTCACTCCCCGACAGGCGTTAATCGGTGAATTAGCTCTACGGGAGATCCGATCGAGATTGCGGTTTTTACTCGATGTGGGGCTGGATTATCTGACGCTCGATCGAGCGGCGATGACCTTATCCGGGGGCGAATCTCAACGTATCCGACTGGCGACACAGATCGGTTCCGGATTGACGGGAGTTCTCTACGTTCTCGATGAACCGAGCATCGGACTCCATCAACGGGATAACGGAAGATTGTTAGAAACCCTGCACAAATTACGGGATCTCGGAAATACTTTAATCGTGGTCGAACACGACGAGGACACGATCCGCGCCGCGGATTATCTGGTCGATATCGGGCCGAAAGCGGGCATTCACGGCGGTGAAATTGTCTGTACGGGCGATTTAAAAACCCTCTTGAAAACGAAAGAATCGCTCACGGGGGCATATCTTTCCGGACGGAGGGCGATCGAGACCCCTAACCGACGACGCGGGGGGAACGGGTCTTCTCTGGTGCTGAGAAATTGCCATGAAAATAACCTGAGAAATCTCGATATCACCATCCCGCTCGGTAAATTGGTCTCGATCACGGGGGTATCGGGATCGGGAAAATCGACCTTAATTAACGAGTTGTTATATCCCGCCCTACAACATCATTTAAGCCGTCAAGTTCCCTTTCCGAAAAAGTTAGATAAAATCGAGGGATTAGAGGCGATCGATAAAGTGATCGTCATCGATCAATCGCCCATCGGTCGCACCCCCCGATCGAACCCCGCGACCTATACCGGTGTTTTCGATATTATCCGCGAGGTTTTCACCGAAACGATCGAGGCCAAAGCGCGGGGATATAAAGCCGGACAATTCTCTTTTAACGTCAAAGGGGGACGGTGCGAGGCTTGCGCGGGACAGGGAGTGAACGTGATCGAGATGAATTTCCTCCCCGATGTCTACGTGCAGTGCGAGGTGTGCAAGGGAGCGCGCTACAACCGGGAAACCCTACAGGTCAAGTATAAAGGCTACTCGATCGCCGATGTTCTCGATATGACGATCGAGGAAGCCTTGAGCGCGTTCGAGAATATCCCCAGGGCCGCCAGTCGTCTACAAACCCTCGTCGATGTGGGCTTAGGCTACTGCAAACTCGGCCAGAGCGCGCCGACCTTATCCGGGGGGGAAGCGCAGAGGGTAAAACTCGCCTCGGAACTATCCCGACGCGCCACGGGAAAAACCCTCTATCTCATCGATGAACCGACGACGGGATTATCTTTTTACGACGTGCATCACCTGTTAGACGTGTTACAGAGATTAGTCGATAAAGGCAACTCGATCGTCGTGATCGAGCATAATCTCGACGTGATCCGCTGTAGCGATTGGATTATCGATCTCGGGCCGGAAGGCGGCGATAAAGGAGGGGAATTAATCGCGGCCGGAAGCCCGGAAACGGTGGCGAAATCGGAGCGATCGTACACCGGACGCTATCTTGCGAAAGCCTTGGAACAGTACCCGCCGAAATCGGATTGAGGCGGGAGGCAGGAGGCAGGAGTCAGGAGTCAGGAGTCAGGAGTCAGGAGTCAGGAGGCAGGAGGCAGGAGGCAGGAGGCAGGAGGAATCCGCGAAAATCGAATCGGTAGTTTAAACGCACGACAACTTATCTTATCCAAATGAAAAAACTGTAGATAACCTCGTTACAGCCTTTCTCAGATAAATGAGGTGCGTTTTGGGAGCTAGAATCCTTTAGTAGCAAGGGTTTGTCTGTACTTCACCTTTACGAGAAAGGCTGTAAGTATCTAAGCGAAATTAATTACATATCTCGCTAACTCTCTTGCCTCTTGCCTCTTGCCTTTTGACTCTATAAAAATCCATCTTATACCGGATAACTCCCGGTAATTTTCTCTCTCAAGATTTCGGGAGCGATCGACCGATCTTTCTCTAGGAAGGCGCGAGAAAACCGTTCTTTCGCGTACAGTGAACGAGACGGGAAACGCGCGAATAATAACCGCGTTTTTCAGAGAACCCGGCCTTTCTAGAGGGTAGAAATCATGGAACAAGTGACCGATCGCTCCGGTATTTCCCCGCGACGGGAGGGAAACGAACCGGCAGAAATCGAGCGTTGGGCATCGCTGATCGGTGGCGGCGCGCTCGTCTTAACGGGACTGAGACAGGGTTCTCTCCGCGGCGCGTTAACCGCGATCGCCGGGGGGGGATTACTGTATCAGGGCCTCACCCATCAAAGCACGATCGAGCGGGCGAAAGAAGCGATCGGCGCGGCCAACACCATTAAGGTGGAAAAAACGGTGACGATCGATCGCACTCCCGCGGAACTCTATACTTTCTGGCGCGATTTCGAGAGATTACCGACTTTTCTCAAACATATCAAATCCATCACCGTCTTGAATGACCGACGCTCGCGCTGGGTCGCGACCGCGCCGTTACAGGATGTCGAATGGGAGGCGGAAATTCTCAAGGATGAAACCAATCATCTCATCGCCTGGGCATCGGTAGAAGGCTCGCAGATCGACAATTCCGGCTTTATCCGCTTTCAACCGGCCACCGGCGATCGGGGTACGGAAGTCAAGCTCGTCCTCGAATACTCTCCCGCGGGAGGAGCGATCGCCAACACGATCGCCAAACTCTTCGGAGAATCGCCGGAACAGCAGATCGGCGACGATTTACGCCGTTTCAAACAGTTAATGGAAGCCGGGGAGATCGCCACCACCGAGGGACAACCGCGTTGTTCTTAATGCAGGAGTCAGGAGTAAAAAAGATATGAAAAGATCGATCGATATCGCGCGGAAAATCGTTTTCCGTTTCTTTGTACTGATTTTAGTGGAACTCGCCTTAATGCTCGGATTGGCGATCGGCAACAGTATTCCCGCGTTCGCGGCCGATACTCCCGATTATCCGATCTACGGTGGCCGCATGAATCGCGAGGTACGGAAAGCCCCCGCGGACTTGCCGAATGTCGATGAAAAACCGGAATCCGTCACCAAAACGATCGTCGAGAGACTGAACCTCGATGAACCGATTCCCGATAGCACCAAAAAATTCTTCGAGCAGATCAAAGGAAACGCGCCGATCGAGAACGCCACCCATCCCGAACTCTACAATAATGGAGAGAAATAAGCATGAAAGCGGTTTGCTGGCACGGGTCCAACGATGTCCGGGTCGATAACGTTCCCGACCCGAAAATTCTCAATCCCCGCGACGCGATTATCCGGATCACCTCCACGGCGATCTGCGGTTCCGACCTGCACCTGTACGATGGCTATATTCCCACCATGCAATCCGGGGACATCCTCGGCCACGAGTTCATGGGGGAAGTGGTCGAGGTCGGATCGGAAGTGAAACGGGTGAAAGTGGGATCGCGCGTGGTCGTTCCCTTCACCATCGCCTGCGGAAACTGTTTCTTCTGTCAGCGCGATCTCTGGTCCCTGTGCGATAACACCAACCCGAACGCGTGGATGCTGGAAAAGATGTACGGCCACTCCCCTAGCGGTCTCTTCGGATACTCGCACATGATGGGGGGCTACGCGGGAGGTCAGGCCGAGTACGCCCGCGTTCCTCACGCGGATGTCGGATTACTGGAAATTCCCGAGGGATTGACCGACGAACAGGTACTTTTCCTCACCGATATTTTCCCGACCGGCTACATGGCCGCGGAAAACTGTAATATCCAGCCGGGGGACACGATCGCCGTTTGGGGATGCGGCCCGGTCGGTCAATTCGCCATCCGAAGCGCGTTCATGCTGGGCGCGGAACGGGTGATCGCCATCGATCGCTTTCCCGAACGGTTACAGATGGCCCGCGAGGCCGGCGCGGAGATTATTAACTACGAGGAGATGGATTCCGGGGAAGCCCTCAAGGAAATGACCGGGGGACGCGGCCCGGATGCCTGTATCGACGCGGTGGGGATGGAAGCCCACGGAACCGACGCGCTGGCGATTTTCGACGGGATCAAGCAAACTTTCCGCATCGAAACCGATCGACCGATGGTACTGCGTCAGGCGATCGTCGCGTGTCGCAAGGGGGGAACGGTTTCGGTTCCCGGTGTCTACGGGGGATTTATCGATAACGTCCCGATCGGCGCGGTGGTGAATAAAGCCCTAACCATCAAATCCGGTCAGACCCACGTTCACCGCTACCTGAAACCCCTCCTCCAACGGATTCTAAACGGCGATATCGATCCCACCTTCGTGATCACCCATCGTCTCCCGTTAACCGAAGCCCCCCACGGCTACGAGATCTTCAAACACAAACGGGAAAACTGTATCAAAGTAGTTCTTAAACCCTAGATAGGAAGCGGAAAGGGAAATACGGGTAGGGGCGGGGTATTCCCGCCCGATTTTTCGTAAATATTCTCTAAATAACACTCGAAATCGTTTTTTACGGAAACGGTCGCAATAAATCTGTCGCCCGATAGATGTGGAACTGCTCGATCGCCACCCCACCGCGCTTAATGGGAATCGCGCCGACTTTCTCGATTTTTCGGAAATAGGGACGGTATCGATCGATCTCCGCCGGTCGTTCCGCGAAAACATTCGTCGTGATTAACAAACCATCTTTGCCGATCCAATCGCGCGGATCGGTCCAGATCTGAAAACCCCGCGTGTCCCCGGTAAAAGGGGCGATCGGGACGGGAACGAGAGGATACAGCGCCATATCCAACCAACCCGCGAGATAATAACTGTGGGTGAAAACAAAACCGGTATTTTTTAAGAGGGATAGTAATTCGGGAGAATCGGCGAATCCCTGTCGCAATTGGGCTATATCAACCACTTCTCTCGACGGATCTTGTTCGGGCGGTACTAAACCACCGAAGAGCGAGTATTGACTCGGTTTTTGGAAAGTGCCGAGATTGAGATGGAGAAGGGTTAACGCGAGCAGGGTAACGATCGCTATCCCCGAGCCGACGATCCACCGTTTCACGCCTTTTTTCGAGTATTTTTGCCATTCCACCGCTCGATCGCCCAGTAAGATCGTGCAAGACCAGAAACCGGGCAAAATCCAACTGGGGGCGAGATGATGGTAAGCGCCGATATAGGTAAACCCGAGGATTAACGGCAGGGAAACGCAGAGAATCAACCACTGTTTCAAAGATCGATCGTCGCGGTGGAAGAAAGTTTTCCGGGAGAAAAACGCGGGAATCTGCCGGCCGAACGTTTGTAAAGTCACCCACCACATCGGTATCCCAAACGTCGGACACATCGTTGCAACGCTGATCGCGAACACCAGAAAAACCCGGAACAGGCTAAACGTCGATCGTTCCCTGGAAAATCGAGAACCGAGATGAAAGCGAAAGGAAATCCAATCGTGTTGGTTATTCCAGTATAGGATCGGGAATAAAGTCACGATAAAGCCGATAATCGCGAGAAGTAACCACGGCGATCGAAAAACCCGCCAGTACCGGGGAGTTGTCAGACAGAACAAAACTAAACCGATTCCCAAGAGAAAACCGTGATATTTACTTAAAACCGTCAATCCGACCGCGATTCCCAGCAACGCGACCCGATAGGTAGGACGGTACGGCCGTTCACCCGCGGGGAAAAATTCTACCGAAGCGAGATACACCGTCAGCGACCAGAAAAAGATTAGCGGGCTATCCGGTAGGGTGAGGATACCGAAAACGATCGAGTAAACCGGGATCAGGGTCGCCAGTACCAGAGACATACGGGCGATAGGTAGAGAAAATAGCCGTAGTGCCGTGAGATATAACAAAATCAGGCTGGCCGTGTGAAAAATCAACGTTCCCCAGCGAATCGTGAATTGATTCACCTGCCCCGTCAGCCAAGTTCCCAACCCGGTCGAGAGCGCGACCATGATCGGATGATCGAAAAAACTCCAATCGAGATGGTGGGTGTAGGTGTAGTAATAGGCTTCATCGTAACCGGGATAAAGCCAGAGGGCGACAATCACCCGAAACAACAGCCCGAAAGCTAAAATCGAGATGGCAAAGCGATCGCTAAGTATTTTTCTCAAAATTTCTACCTCGTCTCTCGCGAAAGGCAGAGATAAGCGGTAAACCGAATCATTGGCTACTATATCACCTCGCCCCGACGCGAGAATTCTATCCGTTTCCCGATCGATGGGCGAGAATGAATCTAGAAATCCCCGTCGAGGAGTAGTGCAAGTGTTCAAAACGATTATCGTCGCCCTAGATTGCACGGACACATCCGATCGAGTCCTGTCCGCGCTAGATTCCCTCTCGTTACCCGCGAACGCGAAAGCGATCCTCGCGCGCGTCCTCTCGGAAAACGACGGTGAAGCCACTCTAGAACGTCCTCACGATTCCCGCGAGATCGTCGAGGAACAACTGAAAACGTATCAATCTCGCGTTCGCGTCTCCAGTGAGATCGAAATACTCACCGGAGATCCCGCGGAGGAAATTATCCGTCTCGCGAATATCCATCAAGCCGATCTAATAGCGATCGGGACTAGGGGACTAAAAGGGGTCAAACGAGTCATCGAGGGATCGGTGAGCGCCCAGGTCGTGGCCGAAGCGCCCTGTTCGGTTTTCGTGGTCAGGGGATAAAGACACGGGGGACAAAAGACCGTAAACCGTAAACCGTAGGGTGGTTTGGCGAAGCGTAACCCACCTAGAAGAAGTTTAACCCACCCAGAAGCAAGATACGGGAGAATAAATCGGTTTTATAACGGAATATCAACGCTGTCTTCCCGATTCCCTACCCCCTGTTTCCGCCTTAGCCGATTTCCCCGCTAAAAAATTTTAGAATCTTGGGAATGATAGAGTAGGTAAGACGATTAACTAGCGGTGTGATGAAGGTCAAAATTCCCCCGGTCAAATTCTCTCGCCATCTCCGCGAATGGGCGGTTCCCCTGTTCTCCGTCGCCACTTTTATTCCTCTTTGCGTCGTTTATCTCGCTTCCTCGAAACCCGAGACCGCGCCGACCCGTTCGGTGATTCCTTCTCCCCCCCCGATCGCGCCGGTGGCCGATCGATCGCTTCTCCCCCCGTCCCCGATCGCCCCGAAACCGCTAGAATCGCCGCTTATCCAGCCTTCCCCCGACAAGAAACCCCTTCCGGCGGTAGAGAAGAAACCCGAGGTAAAAACCGCCAAACCGCCCGCGAAAGTCCCGGATGTAGCGAAAAACGCTAAGGAACCCGCGAAAGCCCCTACAATCGCGAAAAAAGCCCACTCCCATCGCTCGATCGCTAGGAGACCCCCGGTCAAACAGCACGCGAGACAGCACCTCGTCGTTCCCGCGAACTATACCCCTCCCCCGCTAGAGATCCGCGTGGCGATCGAACAGGACGTGAATAGCGTCGTGATCGGCGTATCGAGTCCGGCGATCGTCACCGATCGAAACGGACGGGGCTTGAAAACCATCGCTCCCGGCGAGGGGTTATGGGTTTCCCCGGACGGATCGGGTCTAAAAATGGGCGATTCCAGCCTACCGGAAGTGATTTTCGTACAACCGACCACGAGAGACGGTCTCGTGTACGTGGACGATCGCTGGTATCGCGGTAAAGTCCTGCTCGTCTCGCGGGGCAGTAGTCTTTTAGTCGTCAATCACGTCAATTTAGAGGAATATCTCTATAGCGTGGTGGGCAGTGAAATGCACTCGACCGCGCCCGCGGAAGCGTTGAAAGCCCAAGCGATCGCCGCGCGTTCCTACGCCCTCGTCCATATGATCCGTCCCGCCAGTCCCTGGTTCAACCTCGGCAACACCCAACGCTGGCAGGTATACAAAGGCATTCAAAGCGAGTACCAATCCACCCACAACGCGGTCAACGCGACCGCCGGACAGATCCTCAGCTACAAGGGAGGAGTGGTAGAATCCCTCTACGCCGCCACCGACGAGATCGTTCAATGGGCGCACGGGGGCCGCGGCATGAGTCAAACCGGCGCCTATCAACTCGCCAACCAAGGCTACGATCACCAGCGAATCCTCGGCAATTATTACCCCGGCGTGAGCGTCGCGCGTTTAGTCCTGCAACAATAAGCGGAGGCAGGAGGCAGGAGTCAGGAGTCAGGAGAAAATTACAATATATATTCTCCCTATCATCTCCCCCATCTCCCCACCCCATCAGGGCGCGTATCGAACCCTTAGGGAGGATAAACGCTCGATTTCCGCTCCTAGCGACTGTAAAACTTCCCGACTGACGCATTTAAGTTTCTGTACCGCGTAGGGGCGCGTTTCTTCCGGGCTATGGTTGCCGCGTCCGTCGAGTTGTCGTTGGACGGGTTTGGGACGGGTGGGGGTGTTGAGTTGAATCTCGCTCGGTTGTAGGCGTTTTAAGAGATTTATATATTCTTTTCGGGCGTTTTCGTCCCAATCGGTCAGAAGCATCGTCTGGATCGCCAGTTCCCCCCGATAATCTTTCCGGAATGCCTCGATTCCCTGTAGGATGTTCTCTAGATCGATCGCTCCCGCCGGCCGGTTCACCCGTCGCAGTCGTTCCGAGTCGGGCGCGTCCAGTTTCACCGCGACTTTATCGGCTAGAGATAACTCCCGACGAACTTCGGGGTCGTGCAATAACGTTCCATTTGTTAGCACGATTAGGGGCTTTCGCATCAAATTTTTAACATCTTGTAATATCTCGCCGAGATTGAGCGCGAGAGTCGGTTCCCCGCTACCGCTGAGGGTGATGCAGTCGATCTCGTTCCCGTCGAATTCCCGTAAATCTTCGAGAACTCGGGACGTGGGGATGAAAATCTGTCGGTTTAGCTGTAAACGCTCGATCGATCCCAACTGGCAATAGACGCAGTTAAAGGAACAGGTGGAGGTACTACCGATGGGGTCGATTCCGAGCGATCGACCGTAGCGCCACGATGTCACCGGGCCGTATACCGAGGTAAACCGAACCGTCTCTCCCATGTTTCCCCTCTAGAATTCTCTTTCCCCTTCCATTCTAGAGCGGGAACCCTTATCAGGAGCCAAGAGTTTCTAAGCAATACTAGGGTTTGCCTAGCTCCTGACTCCTGACTCCTGACTCCTGACTCCTGACTCCTGACTCCTGACTCCTG
>NZ_JBAFSM010000034.1:0-58172 GCF_036688125.1 Pannus brasiliensis CCIBt3594
CCCGAACTTGCCTTAACCGGCACGGGGTCTTGCTATTCATGCAGGAGGTCTATTGATCGGGAAATAGCGGGGCTTGTCGGTTTTCGTCGTTTTCCGAAGCCGAACATCTGTCGCGAACGCCTCACAGAAATGAACGCGATCCGGCTCGATATGCTTCCACTTGAGAGCGATCGCCTCTTCCGGCCGACAGCCGGTGTGGAACAGGAATTTAACGTAGGGAGCGTAGTAAGAGTGGGCGATCGGGGAGTATTTAGACGCGTAGGTATTATTCTCGAACGCGGAGATAATGGCCGCCACGCAAGAACGGGAGAAGGGTTTTCGGGATACCCGGCTAGTTTTTTTGGTCTTGATATCCCTGGCTAGTTCTTGGAAAGGATTTCCCGCGATCAGTTTCTTCCTCATCGCCCAATTACAACAGGCGCTCAGATGCTTGAGAGTACGTTTCGTCACCTCCGCGGAATAATTTTTCAGCAGGTAGGTCTGTATATCGATAGCGTTCTCTAGAAATGGTTTCGGAAACTTCCGAATCCGTTTTTCGATTTTCCCGTAGTCCCGCAGGATGGTCGTCTCTTCTAGATGCTCGCTTTGAAATTCGGTATAGCGAGTCCATAACTCCAGTAAGGCGGTTCGCGGGGGGTCATCACTCGCGGCGGGAATAGAGATACCGCTCGGTAGCTCCGAATGCGGTTTGTATTTCTCTAGGGTCGGGTCGAATTTCTCTTTAAAAATATCGTCCTCGATTAGGGCGGCCTTGCGTTCCGCTACCCGGCGATTGGACGGAGTATCCATCAATCCCGTGGAAAGGTAGTGACGTTTACCCGCGACGGTAAAGACGAGTTGGATGCGATTATTGGAGATCTTGAGGCGAACGGAGCCTTTAGCGGCTTTGGTCGAAGAATTTTTAGAGGGCATGGGGAACTCTCTATTGGTTCTCTTGTACTAAATTTTACCCCAAATTTACCCCAATTTTTGACCCGAACTGACCGGAAAAGACCCGACGTTAAGGGAAGCGTCTCCGAGAGAGAGCCGCTGGAAACCTTGATTCTTTGATGGCTCGGGGCAGATTTGAACTGCCGACCTTGGGCTTATGAGTCCCCTGCTCTAACCAACTGAGCTACCGAGCCGTTGTTACCACGATTTACTATCGTAAAATAACTAACCGCTTTTCGTCAAGATGGTGGGGGAGGGGAAGCGAAAATTCTTCCCCTCGCGAGAGAGTTACCGTCTAGGCAGAAAAGCGATCGGGTTAACCGCTCCTTTCCCGTCGGGATGAACCTCGAAATGGAGGTGAGGCCCGGTACTAAAACCCGTGCTACCCATTTCGGCGATCGGCTGTCCCTGATCGACTGTCTCTCCCCGACGAACTAGGAGTCGGCTATTGTGAGCGTAGAAGGTGATACTGCCATCGGCGTGTCGGAGTTTCACGAGATTGCCGTAGCCACCAGAATTCCAGCCGGCCGAGACGACTTCACCCGACGCGGCCGCGACGACCGGTGTGCCGACCGGCCCGGCGATGTCGATCCCGCGATGGGGTCTGCCCCAACGCCAACCGAACCCGGAAGTTAGAACCCCTCGCGTCGGCCAGATGTAGCCGTTAAAAGGCATATCGGGTAAATGGTCGTCGGGATCGGACAGGGGAGGTAAGGACGGTTCGACCGTCTCGCCGACGGGAATTCTCAGTCGATCGTTGTATTCCTCGACGTTCGTGGGAGCCGAACCGATAATCACTTCTCCCGTCGATCGGGACGCACCGGAAGTAGCCCCCGGCCATTGCGGGTTACGGGAGAAACGATCGGTCGGTAGTCGCCCCTCGCTGCCGCGGTTTTCGGAAACCGGGGACCCGACCGAGATCGGGGTCGCGCTCAAGGGTTCCGACGAGGTAGAGCGACGCAGTTGGGCGACTTCCTGGCGCAACTTATCGGTGTAAGTTGCCGCGATCGACTCTCCCGCGCTCTCCGGCCGGCTACGGTTCCCGTTTTCGGAAAGGCCCTCGACCGTGCCGGGGGACGAAGATAACGCCGGAGGCTCGGCCGGAGAAGAATTCGTTCCGATCGGGTTTTCCCGATCGACGGGTTCCGCGGACGGTGCGGGAACGATCAGCGATCGATCGATCTCGAGCCGGTTCGGGTCGAGAATTCCGTTCGCCCGGGCGAGTTCACCGGGAGAGATCCCCCGGGTGCGGGCGATCGTGTTTAACGTATCTCCCGGGCGGACGCGATAGTATCGCGTTTTCGAGGGAACGATCGCGCGGGGATCGGGAATCGCGGGAACCTCCGCGCTATATCCGGGTTCGGTCGCCGCGGGCGCGGCCTCGCCGACCGGCGTGACGTTAGACGATGGAGCGGTTTCCCCGACGGGCGCGGTCGCGGGTTTCCGAGGAAGCACCGCCGTTACCGGACGATCGCTTTCGGGCGCGGGAACCTCGATCGGGATCGAGCGCGAGAGTGATTCGGGAGACTCTTCCGGGGGGATCACGGGAATCTCGATCCCCCTCTGGGTATTTTCGTCCCGAGCGGCGAGATCGTTTTTATCCGGGGCGAGCGCGGTTTCCGATGACTCCGACGGACTCTCGGTCTCGCGAGCGAGAGAGTCCGCTAAACTATCCTGAAGACGTTTGCTTGTCTGGTGCAGACTATCCGATACGCGCTCCAACTGCTCAGAAGTTGATGGTTCCGACGGCATTGCCGCGTTCAACCGCTCAGGAGTTGGAATTTTTAACGTCTGTCCGATCGTTAGTTCGGATAGCTCGGGAATTTCATTCATCGTGGCGATCGCTTCGGGCGTGGTGTGATAGGCGCGCGCCAACAACCACAGGGACTCGCCCGGTTTGACCTCGTGTTCGATCGCGGGGGCGGCCGCGACTATCGAGACGGAAGTGAGAGTTTCCGAGAGAATGACCCGCGGGGACGGGGGATCGTTGTCCCGAGAACGTTCGATCGAGGGGATATTCAACCGCTCGCCGTCCGACGGGAGCGAATTGGCGGCGTGAACTCGTTCGGGCCGAACCGCGAGCATTCCCGTGGTTCCCATCGAGATGACCAGCCCGAGAGCGGCGGCGGAACGACGAACGAGGGGATTTCCCTGCCGCGGGGGCGAGAGTTCGGATTGTTCCCGTTCCGTCCGTCCAGGAGTGACGGATAGGATTGAGTCGTGAAAAGTCTCTTTCAAACAGACCTCCTAGGGATATAAAGAGCTTGCTTCATCCAGCTTTTCAAACTCGGATGAGCGGTTACGACGATCCGTCATCGAGACTATCGGCGTGTAACCCGGTGCGCTTGACGTTACTGTCAAACTATCTAAAAGGGACTTTTTAGCAAAGGTTAACCCGGTTTTTGAAAACAAACAAGTCTCTCTCTCGATGCGGGAGATGGTCGTGATTTTTTCGGGTGGCTCGTTAATATTTCGGTAGACGTTACCGATCCCTTGAGGTTCCAGGTCGGGCGGGGATATTTCTCCGTGTTTTCCGGGAGGATTTCTTATATAAATTTCTTATCTGTCGATCTCGAAAATCTCGAAAATCTTAATCGCCCCAGAAGGGGCAGGAGGTGGATGTTGTCCGGGATCTTGAACTCCGGCCGAACCCTTTTTCCCTTAAATTGGGGAGGCTTGTAAATCGTTGTTTTCTGGTAATAAAGGCTAAATATTAATGAATTCCAGGAAAAGTGAACGCTCGCGGCGGGCGATCGAAAATCCCACCGCGACACGATGTTCTAGAGAGGGTTAAAGGTTTTCGCGAGTGCCTTCCGCCCCCGTCAATCGCCGCTATCGCCCGCGGGACGGACGATGTAGCGGTTCGCGGGACAAAAATTCCCGCGGTGGCCGGGGGTAGTCGCGTTGTTAAATAAGAGGAGAGAACGGTCTACCGACCCCGATGGTACAGTCCGATTAGATGGACTTCCGCTAGAACGTGACCCTTGATAGCCTCTTCCACGCGCGCTTTCGTCGCTCCCGCCGATAGTTCCAAGACTCGATCGAGCGCGTACAGTTTGAAAAAATAGCGGTGAGTGCCGCTCGGGGGACAGGGGCCGCCGTAGCCCGATTTACCGAAATCATTTTTCCCTTGAAGTCCCCCACCGGCGACGGTAGCGTTCGGGGAAACCTTCTCCGGTAGGGAACGGGTCGCGGGGGGCAGATTGTAAACGACCCAGTGAACCCACGTTTTTCCGGGGGCATCGGGATCGTCGCAGATCAGCGCGAAACTCCGAGTACCCGCGGGCGGTTCGTCCCACGCGAGGGGAGGGGACAGATCCTGTCCGTCGCAGGTGTACCGGGAGGGGATCGCGCCATTCGTAACGAAAGCCGAACTTTCTAATTTCATTTTTCCGAGGGGGAGGAGAGAGATTACATCCTGCCGGGAGCCGTCCGAAAAGGGGAAAAGCCCTAACAGACCCGCTCCTTTCCCGGCTAATTCTAGAAACACCCGGCGCTTCATAGCAAGGTTCAAAAGAGTCACTTTATTCTCTAGAAATACCTTTCGGTAATGGAGGCCGCGCGGGATTCGATAGAATTCTTAAAATAAAAACCGCGTTCGAGCGACTTCGGGAGTGTTTTTTCCGAGTTATGGAAAAAAATCAAAAGTATTGCGGACTATTATCCGAAAATTTTAGTTTCTGTATCGAATACTCGCTGGTAATTTGCCAGCCTACCCTTGATATTGTCCGCATCAAGAAGAGTTCGACAAAGGTGGCCGGTTCACCCACCGCGGGCGATCGGTTTTCTCGGGAGGAATTCCCGTCGTTCGGAGCGAACTCGAAAGCATTTTTCGCTGGCGATCGAAGGATATTGACCGCGAGAAATTTTCGGGACGGAAAAGCCGGGGCGGATTTTTGTCGGCAGGGGTAAACCGCGTTCGCGACTCGCGCCGACTCTATCGGGTATAGGGCGATACCGACTTTCTCGAAACAGAACAGAATTACTTTTCAGGGAAAGGTAGACGGATAGAATACAGCTTTTTTAACGCTAATTCGGGATAAGAATTTGATGATTTTTCGGTGAGAGACCGAGTCTTATTCGGGGGACTAGCCACCCGAACCCCCCGCACAGGTCCACGCGCGACCTCACCGCGAGTTGACAAGATTTCGGGATGGCTTGAAGGAGAGGATCTCGATTTTGGCTTATCCCGAATTGACGTTTTTTTAAATCAATTCCGCGTTCGATAGGCTGATTCGTTTTAATTTCTCGTTAACTTCGAGAACTTTGACCTTGATCACTTGTCCTACTTTGACGATCTGTTTCGGATCGCTAACGAAATGATTCGCGAGGTTAGAGATATGGATTAAACCGTCCTGGTGAACGCCGATATCTACGAAAGCCCCGAAGTTAACCACGTTGGTAATGATTCCCTCTAAAATCATTCCCTCTTTCAGATCGCTAAGTTCGGTAATGCCTTCTTGAAAGGTGGCGTATTTAAATTCTTTCCTCGGATCGCGTCCGGGTTTCTCTAGTTCGGCGATCACGTCTTGTAGGGTGGGTAAACCGATCGAGTCGGTGACGAAGCGGTTTAAATCGAGGGATTTCAATCGGGAACTCTGTTGACCGATCTGTTGGAGGGGAACCTGTAAAGCGTTGGCGATTTTTTCGGCGATCGAGTAACTTTCGGGATGGACGGCGCTATTATCGAGCGGGTTTTCGCCTCCCCGTATCCGCAGGAATCCCGCCGATTGCTCGAAGGCTTTCGCTCCCAGTTTGGGAACTTTTAATAATTGTTTTCGGTTCTTAAATTCACCGTTTGTATCTCGATAGACGACGATATTATTGGCGATCGTGGGGGTGATTCCCGACACGAAGGTTAGTAATTCTTTAGAGGCGGTATTGAGATCGACCCCGACGTAGTTCACGCAACTCTCGACGGTTTCTTCGAGTTTTTTCTTGAGTAGTTTTCCATCGACATCGTGCTGGTATTGGCCGACCCCGATCGATTTGGGATCGATCTTCACTAATTCGGCGAGTGGGTCTTGTAATCGTCTGCCGATGCTGATCGCCCCGCGAATGGTAACATCGAGATCGGGGAATTCCGATCGCGCGACTTCCGAGGCGGAATAAACGGACGCTCCCGACTCGTTGACGATGACGGTAATCGGTTTTTTCGCGCTGTTTTTTAATACCGAGGTAATAAATTGTTCGGTTTCCCGTGATGCGGTTCCGTTACCGATCGCTATCAACTCGATATTATATTTAGCGAGGAGTTTTTGAATCACTTCCCCGGCTTCTTTCCGTTTTCCCTCTCCCGAATGGGGATAGATGGTGTGATATTCTAAAAATTTTCCCGTTTCCGATAGGATCGCCAATTTACAACCCGTCCGAAAGCCTGGATCGATCGCGAGAGTGGGTTTCATTCCCGCGGGAGGTGCTAATAATAATTCCCGTAAGTTTACCTCGAAGGTTTTTATCGATTCGAGATCCGCTTGTTCTTTTTTCTCCGCGCGGATCTCTCGAATGATCGAGGGTTCGATCGAACGTTTAAACGCGTCTTTAATTACTCTGGCGTAAAATTCTCGGATCTCCGGCTGTTTCGATCGGATCTCCCGCGACTCGATCGAGGCTAACACGGTTCCCTCGTCGTAGGCGATATCGACGCTGAGAATCCCCTCGCTTTCCCCGCGAAACAGCGCGAGGAGGTTATGGGGGGCGATTTTTCTCACGGGTGCCTGAAAGTTCCGATACATCTCGAATTTGGTACTGCCTTCGGGATGTTCGCTTTTGACTTTCGAGGTGAAAATGCCTTCTTTGAGGAGGTAATTCCGCGCGTAAGCCCGTAGTTCGGCTTTATCGGCGATCTCCTCGACTAGAATATCCGCCGCACCGTCTAACGCGTCTTTGATAGTGGTAACACCTTTTTCCTCGGATAGATACCGCTCGGCTTCCTTCTGGAGATCGATCGATTTCCCGATCGGGGTATTGACATATTTTATTAATTGTGCTAGAGGTTCCAGTCCTTTTTCCCGAGCGATCGTCGCTCGCGTGCGTCGTTTGGGTTTGTAGGGGAGATAGAGGTCTTCTAACTCGGTTTTCTGGGTACAGGCTTCGATTTTCGCCTTTAATTCGTCGGTGAGCTTGTTTTGAGCGGCGATCGATTCGAGGATAGTTTTTTTCCGCTGTTCGAGTTCGGTTAGGTAGGTGTAGCGATCGCTAATCTGCCGCAGTTGGTTTTCGTCGAGAGAACCCGTTTTTTCCTTACGATAACGGGCTATAAAGGGAATTGTCGCCCCTTCTTGGAGGAGATCGAGGGCATTCCTCACGTTATCGGGCTGTAAGTTCAGTTCTCTAGCGATAGCTTGTAAAATATTGAGGGACATAAGTTAGGTGAAGACAAATAACCTTATCGTGAAGTGGGGGAGTCAGGAGTCAGGAGTTAAGAGTCAGGAGTCAGGAGTCGGAAGACTTCGATCTCCTCTCTTATTTTAGGTGGAATCTCGCTCGGTCATTGCACTGGGAATCAAACACTAAATTAAGCGATTAATAACGCACTCGCGGATCGAGGAAACCGTAGGTGAGATCGGCGATGAGATTGAAGATAACAATTAGAATAGCGTAAATAAAGGTAATCGCCATAATCACGGGGGTGTCGCTTCTAGAGATCGAATCGACTAAGAGGGAACCGATTCCGGGAACGCGAAACACCTGTTCGGTGACTAAAGCACCGGTGAAAATGGAGGGAATATCGAGCGCGATCAGGGTGACGATGGGGATTAAGGCGTTACGAACGATGTGATTTTTAATCACTTTTAATTCGGGTAAACCTTTGGCGCGAGCGGTTTTCACGTACTCCTGATGGATTTCCTCGGAGACGGACGATCGGGTGAACCGCATTAACATCGCCGATTGATATAAGGTTAATACGGTGACGGGTAATATCGATTGTTTGATCTGCTCGATGAAGGTTTCGAGATCGGTAATTTTTAGGGTACTGGAATAGAAGGAGGGAAACCAGTTTAGCTGTACGCTGAAGACGATAATGAAGAGTAATCCGGTGACGAAGGTGGGTAGGGAAAAACCGAGTAACGAGAAGGTCGTGAGCGCTCGATCGATCCAGGAATAGCGTTTTATCGCCGAGATTACTCCGAGGGGAATGGCGAGGAGAATTCCGAAAAGATAAGCCGTACCGACGATCCATAATGTGGTCGGTAAACGCTGTAAAATCAGATCGAAAACAGGGCTACGACTGGTGAAAGAAAACCCCATATCTCCCGTGATAAATGCGAAAAACCATTTCACGTAGCGAACGGGAATCGGTTGTTCTAGTCCCAAACTTCTGCGGATATTCTCGCGGACTTCTTCGGTAATGGAAGGATTGGCGGCGAACTCTCCCATCGGATCGCCCGGCGCGATGGCGAGAATGCCGAAGATAATGATACTGATCGCGATTAATGTCGGGATAGCGAATAACAATCTTTGAAAAAAATATTTCAGCATTTACTTCGATCGCTTCCAATCTTTAATATTCCAGGTATTTCGATCCCACGGGGTTAATTCAAATCCTTGTAGGTTATTACTAATCGCCGCGACATCGGCGCGATGGGCGAGGGGAACCACGATAAAGTTCTTAATCAGAATATCGTTCATTTCGATAATCTGTTGGCGACGTTTGGCGGGATCGAGTTCTTTGCTCGAAGACTGCCATAAGCGATCGTAGTTTTTATCGCAGAAACGAGCGTAATTATTGCCCGACCATTGATTCGATTTTTTCGGGATCTCGTTACAGGTGACGGTTTTTAAATAATCTTTCGGATCGGGAACGTTATTTCCCGTGGTATACATCTGGAGATCGGCGTAGAATTTTTCTACCGTATCATTATTCGACGGGTCGCTGGAAAAGAAGATGCTCGCGTCGATCGTTTTTAGTTCTACTCCCACGCCGATCGATTGAAAACTCTGCTTGATAATTTCTTGGGTTTTCTGTCGCAAGGGGTTGACGGTGGTTTGAAAAACCAGTTTCATTTCTACGCCGTTTTTATCTCTGGTTCCGTCACCGTTACTATCTTTCCATCCCGCCTCTTCTAATAATTTAGACGCTTTTTCTGGATTAAATTCGTAACGGGTGTTGGGAGAATTATATTCTTCGGGAAGAACGAGGAAATTCGGCGTGGTTTTCCCGGTTCTCCCGTACAGTTGAGTAACGATCGTGTCCCGATCGATCGCCAAAGTTAACGCCTCCCGCACTTTCGGATCGCTTAAAAAAGGATGGGGAAATTGAACGCTCGATCGCTCTCCATCGGGGGCGACTTTATTCGGGTCGCTAAGATTGAATAAAATTCTTTCGACTAACGAGCCGAAGCCGGAAATTAATTTCCCTTTCCCCGCTTTTTCTAAATCGTCGAGAACTTTCGCCTCGACCTGTAAATTATAGGCGTAATCGGCTTCCCCGGTCTGTAAAACGGCGCGGGCCGCAGAGGTGGCATCCCCTCCCCCTTTTAATTCGATACGTTTAAAGCCCAATTTATCCGCTTCCCGAAAGAGGGGATTCGCCTCGTAAACGACGGTATCTCCCGGACGGAACTCGATTACTTTATAGGGGCCGGTTCCCGCGGGGGACAAATTCGCGGGCGCTTGTCTGGCTTTCTCGTCGCTATATTTCTCGTAGAGGTGCGCGGGGAGGATCATTCCCTCCGTTCCCACGAATACCGACGACCAAGCGGGATTTACCTCTTTAAAGGTAATTTTTACCGTATGATCGTCGATCGCCTCGACATTTTTCACGCTCTCGTAGGTTCCCGCGCTGGTCGATCCCGTTTTCGGGTTGGTAATAAATTTATAGGTCGCGATCACGTCTCTCGCGGTGAATGGAGTCCCGTCCGACCATTTCACGCCTTTTTTTAGCTTCCAAGTGACGGATCTACCATCTTTCGCCACTCCCCCGTTCTCGATACTGGGAATTTCCGCCGCGAGAAAGGGAACGAGTTTCCCGTCCGCGCTAAAGCTGGCGAGGGGTTCGAGGGTGATCCGGGCCGCTTCCGAGTCTTTGAAGCCGGTGGATAGGTGCGGGTTGAGGATCGTCGGCGCTTGCCAGTACAGGAGTTTTAATACTTCCGTGTTGCCGTTACCCGCGGTCGGGGAAGAGGCGGATTCGGGGGTATTTCGAGCGTTACAAGCCCCGAACAAAAGTGTACAGCACAGGGAGAGGGTCAGAAGGGGCAAGAACTGCGATCGCTTAAGCATCCTGATACACGCGGGAACCGATTAATTCAGTGATCAGTGTAGCCTATGGAGGAGTTCCGGGGGTGGGGAGATGGGGAGGCGGGAGATGGGGAGTAGGAAATCAATAGATAGTTTCGGGAAAAAAATCGAGAGTTTCGAGAAAGTTACCCCCTACCCCCTACACCCGTCTTCGCTTATTCGTCTCGCGGCCCCTGTCCCTCGCGTTCGCGGAATTCGGAGCGGCGTTGTTGCATTAACTGGGCGAATTGAGTCCGTTGGGCGGGAGTTAATACTTTTCGCGTTTCTAAAAGGCTTTGGAAACGTAAATCGCCTAAACGTTGTTGATTCTGTTGGATTTCTTGGTGTTTCGCGCGAAGTTCATTATCGCTCGCGTTTCCGGTCATCAGGGTTTCCATTTCTTGGCGATCGCTTTTCATCGCTTCTCGCAGTTGGCGCATCTGTCCCTGATATTTCTGACGGATGGCGGCTATTTGACGTTTTTGGCTGTCGGAGAGATTTAATTGTTCGAGCAGATTATCCTCTCCCCGGACACGACGGGGGCGACCTTGAGGACTCGGTTCGGAAGTGGCTTGCGCGATGGTGAGATCGGGTTTCGGGGTAGCGGTGACGTTATGGGTGAAGAGAACGGTCGTACCCACGGTTAAAGCCATCGCGGTGCTAAGAATCGGGAAAATAGACATGATAGACCTCCTAGTTAGGGATGGTAGGTGGAATAAGTAAGCCGGGGTTCCGTCCGGGTTGTCCGGGTGTTTTCCGGACGCGAGACGGTCGGGGAACGATTCGATCCGTACAGGGTTTCGTTCCAGTTGTCCGCTAGAAAGGCTTCTAACTCCCGGTCGGAAATAGTCGCGACCCGCGGGGTGGGACTCGACCAACGATAGAAACCGAACAGGAGCAGAGCGATCGCGGCGATCGAGATCGCCCCGGTTCGCGGGGAAATGATCGGGCGTTTACGGGGGGTTTCCGCCTCGATCTCGATCGCTCGTAGGATTTCTTCCTCTAAATTCGCTCTCGGTTCCGGGGGAGAGGGGCGATGTTGACGCAGAAAGCTAACAAGATTGTCATCTTCCGGGGACATCAGAGAACTCCTTGTTGTTGCAAGAATTGGCGGAGGGCGCCGCGCGCGTGATGCAAACGCGATTTCACGGTTCCGACGGGAATTTGAAGGATCTGGCCGATTTCTTTCTGGGGCAGATCGTCGAGATCGTGTAGGACTAACACGGCGCGATGTTCTAGGCTGAGGGTTTCTAGTCCCCGCCGGAGTACGTCCTCGTAGTGCAAGCGTAGGAGATCGGGACTATCCTGGGGTCGGGAGAGGATTTCCAGACGGGAATCTTCTCCCTCGATCGAGTTGGCCGGATCTCGCTCGATCTGCCGTTTGGCGAACTGTCGTCGCCCGTCGTTGGCCACGTTCCAGGTAATGCGGTATACCCAGGTGGAAAAATAGGCCGGTTGCCGGAGTCCGGGGAGGCCGCGCCACACTCTCAAAAACACTTCCTGCACGAGATCGTCGAGACATTCCCGGCCGCAGAGTTGATAGAGGGTGGAGCGGATTTTGGGATGGTACCGTCGATAGAGGAGACGGAAGGCGAGTCGATCGCCCTGTTGACATCGCCCGACCAACTCTCGATCGCTCACGCTCGCTTGGTTATCGGCTATCACCGCGCTCATCGACCTCACCGAAAATCGTTCTTCACTTTTTTTAGACCCCCCACCCGCGACAATGGTTCAATACCTCTGGAGAAGGATCGAGAAACCCGATCGTGAACCCATTTGCCAAACCCTACCATATCAACTTTAGCCGCGCGGATCTGGGAACCTCGCCACCGGCGATCGCCCTCCTATCCGGGGAGCCGGAGCGATCGGCCCGGATCGCCCGCGATTACCTGCAAAACTCCCGCCAACTTTCCGATTATCGGGGATTGAATAGTTATATAGGCTATCTCGATTCCACGCCGATCCTCGTCGCCACCAGCGGGATGGGCGCGCCGTCGTTAAGTATCGCGGTCAACGAGTTAGTGCAAGTCGGGATCGAAAAAATCGTCCGGATCGGTACTTGCGGTTCGATCCAGGCCCGGGTCCGGGTGGGGGACGTGGTGATCTCGACCGGCGCGTTGTGTCGGCAGGGGGCGGCCAACGATATCGCGCCGGTGGAATATCCGGCCGTGGCCGATCCGTTTCTAACCGTCGCGCTCGCGGGGGCGGCGCGGGATCTCGGGATCGAATATCATCTGGGGATTACCGCTTCGGTCGATACGTTTTACGAGGGACAGGAAAGAACGGAATCCTCGGCGAACCCTCACCTACCGCGTTGGTTACAGGGCATCACCGAGGAATACCGCCGTTTAAATATCCTCAATTACGAGATGGAGGCGGGAACGCTGTTGAAGATGGCCGGGGTATACAGCTTTACCGCGGCTTGTATCTGCGGGGTGGTAGCGCGAAGGACGGAGAACGAGGCGATCGAGGTCGAGAAGAAAGGAGAGGCGATCGAGAGGGCGATCGAGGTGGCTTTACACGCGATCCGAACATTATCCGCTCGGGAAATCGGAAATACTTGACAGATCCGTTCCTTTTGTCTAGGCTCTTAAAAGAAATAAACGTCCCGATTTATTTCTTTCGATAGTTGACTTATCCGGAATAACTAGAACGAGTTCCCATAACTTTCTCTAGTCCCGGTCTGTTATTAAGGATGTCTATCCGGGGATATCGAAGTGGTTCTATGGCACTTCGACCGCGATCCCGAACGCTCCCCCCTCTATCGAGAAGAGTTGGTCAGGTAAATTCGACTCGATATCCCTCCTTACGGAACGCTCGATCGATTTCGGATACTTCCCCCTGCCGTTCGGTATTTTATGAATTCTCTAATCCCGATCCAGTTAACCGATTTTTCGATAAATAATCCCTAGTTATTTTCCACGACCACCGTATTTACTAAAAACGTCGAGAATCTATAAAATCCCCTCGTTCACGGGCTTATCTCTCGGTTATCCCTGTTTTTTCCGATCCCGATCTAGTGATTGGATGACCGCCGATTCCGAAATCGATCGGTCAGAGCGAGGGGAGCGAGGTCTCCGAAATGTAAGAGACCGAACTCTCGATCGAACCTTCCGTGCATCTCCCGGTTTTACCTAATAAATAATAATTGTTCTTACCCAAAATCATGCAATCTCTAATTTCTCGAAAAACAATTCCTTGGTTTTTATTAGCCGGCGACATTATCAGTTTGCTGGGTTGCCTGAATCTCGCTTTTTTCTTTCGTTTAGGGTCATTTATCGAGGTGGGAACTCCCTTCTTGTACTTGATGATCGGCACGATACTTTTAGGTTTGTACATCGCCGATACCTACCGTCTCGATATTCAAATCGCCGGACTGTGGGCCCCCGCGCGGGTTCTCGTTAGCCTTTGCCTGATGTTCTCGCTGCTCGGCACGATCATCTATCTAACCGGGTGGTGGGGAACGACCCATCTGGTGGGCCGGGGAATTTGGTCTCTCAGCTTACTCTTCTTCACGATCTGGGGGGTCGCCTCGCGAATTTTCGCCTACCGGGGATTACAGTTCGCTCTAGCGCGGACTCGCTGGTTGGTCATCGGCGATCGCGATAAAATGGCGTATCTGGAATTGGACTACCGACAGGCCAATCCCCTAACGGAGTTTGTCTACTGGGGAGAACGCGAGGAAAAGAAAAAAATGGTGGTTGGCGGTAATTCGCCGGTTCTACTCCGCCAGTCGGTTCAGTTCGAGGTTTTAAGCCAACAGATCTGGTCGGGTGTCATTATCGATGAGGATCTGGAAACCCTATCGGAATTAACGACCGGGCAACTGATGGATATGCGACTGCGCGGCGTGTATATCTACAAACCCGCGGAATTTTACGAGGAGTTTTTCCAAAAAATTCCCCCGAAGTTAATTCAGGATGATTGGTTCGCTTTTACATCCGGCTTCGCGCTTTTTCACAATCGCATCAACGTGAAAATCAAGCGATTATTCGATATCGTCGTTTCTAGCTTTCTTTGCCTGTTGATTTCGCCGATCGCCGCGATCACCGCTCTCGCTATCAAGTTGGACAGTCCGGGCCCGGTTTTCTACAGTCAGATCCGAACGGGACTCAACGGACAAAAATTTAAAGTTCATAAATTCCGTTCCATGAGACAGGACGCGGAAAAATCGGGGGCGCGATGGGCGAGTACGACCGATTCACGGATCACGAGAGTGGGCAAATTTATCCGGTTAACCCGAGTCGATGAACTCCCGCAATTCTGGAACGTTCTCAAAGGAGAGATGAGTCTGATCGGCCCCCGTCCGGAACGCCCGGAATTCGATAGCGAGTTACGCCAAGAAATTCCCTATTACGATATCCGTTATCTGGTCAAACCGGGGATTACCGGCTGGGCGCAAGTTCGCTATCCCTACGGCGCTTCGGTCGAAGATGCCTACCAAAAAGTCGCCTACGACCTTTATTATATTAAGCACTATTCCCTCTTGTTAGATGTAGCGATCGTCTTGAAAACCATACGGGTCATTTTCTTAGGAAAAGGCCGTTGAGAGAGCGGGAAAAACGCGGGGAGTACGGACGACCATCGCGGGCGGAATACTCGATCGAATCTCCCGAGAGGTACTCCCCGCGAACGGCGATCGAGGAACGAGCGAGATGAACCCGGCGCGGACGGCGGAAGCCGCTCCCCGATCCCCGGTAACGATGACCGCGACTCGCCCCATTACATCCCGAAAGGAGGTACCTTTCCGCTAAAAGGCGAAGTCGATCGGGTAAGATCTGGAAATGCCAAGATTAGGCGGAAAAAACGCCGCGAACCACCGGGAATTTCTATCTTTCGGCGGTTACGGGAATCGATCGAGTTCAAACCGACCGCGCTCTCGCCCATGATTCGGTCTTCGCTCCCTGACCCGAGGTAGTGTTTTCTCTGGAGTGAAAAGGAAAGAGAAATGATGGTCGGAATATACGAGACGGGAGAGGAGCGGGTCGATCCTTCGGGGCGAAAGAAAGAGCGTCGCGGGCGATCGGTGCCGGAAGGGGGGAACCTTTAAGCGGAAAGGTTTACAGCGGACTTTTCCTACAAGTTCTCACGGTTTAATCGGAGGAATTATCGGGGTAAGCGCGTCTTATTTAGTCAGAAAATATACGGATTCTCGTGATTTTTAAGATGCTCTAAACGAGCGAGCGAGGAAGATTCAAGGGTTCAGCCCTTACCTCGAATGAATACTCCGCTCGGTCGCGGAAAATTCGGGGTCAAGACCGAATCGGGAGCGCCGAGCGATCCGGAGGTGGTGAACCGGGGAGGAAAGCGTTATATCCTTGTCCGGAAAGATGTACCGTAAAATCATAATTTAGGATTCCTGTCAAGGATTGTTAAGACGCGCCGGTCTGAGAAGAATTACCAACAATCCCCTTTCGAGTCTCTTGACAATCGATAAAACGAGAAGTACAGTAAGATCGTTTCCGGTAAGACCGAATCTCTATAGATATCTAAAACCCTTACGGCAATTTTCGTCCATTCTAAAAAATTAAGCGGTAAATCAATGTTAGACGAGCAAATCAAAGAAAGAGCCAGGAAAGAACGCGAAACCTATAATCAAGGTCTGAAAAGAGAGAACTACGAAGGCATAATGTCGCACGCGCTTTTCTTTTACAATCAGATATGGCACGAGCGAGTGATCGAACTTATGCGAGAATTCGGGGAAAATAAAGTTGGAATCGAGTTGGGAGATACCATCTGGAGCGCTTGGGTTGAAGACACCGGGATCTATCCGGCGAAGTTGACCTGTATTAATATTTCCGAAAAAGAGTTAGAAAAAGGAGTCGAACTCTCCCGCGCTAGTAACTTCAAACCGGAATTCCGTTTAATGGACGCTCATGCCCTGGAGTTCGAGGACAATAGTTTAGACTTCGTGTTCGGGGCGGGGATGCTACATCACCTTCAGTTAGACGTTGCTTTAAGCGAAATTAATCGGGTTTTAAAGCCGGACGGGATCATGTTTTTTATCGAGCCGTTAGGCATTAATCCCGTCGGCAAACTCGTGAGATTGTTAACCCCGGAGTCGAGAACGGAAGATGAGACCCCCTTCGGGTTCGAGCAATTAAAATCGCTAGACAAAAAGTTTTCAACGTCGATTTTATACGGTCAATTTACCAGTGTCCCCTTGGGAATCTTGTCTAAGTTTTTATTTAAAACACCGGACAATATTTTAATGAAAACGGCTTTTACAATCGATGTTAATTTAGAGAAAGTTTTTCCTCCTCTCAAATACTTATACCGCTCCATGTTAATTACGGGAAAACCCAAAAAGTGATGGGAAGCAATCAGGAAGCGATTCTGATAACCGGAGGGGCCGGGTATATCGGCTCCCACGTCGTAAGACAGCTTGGCGAGGCCGGCTATAATACGGTCGTCTACGATAACTGTTCGACGGGCAATCCCGCGTCGGTTCTCTATGGCGAACTCGTGATCGGCGACCTAGCGGATCTGGAGTGTCTCTACCGCACTTTCGCCCGATACAACTTCACGGCGGTCTTACATTTCGCGGCGAGTATGGTCGTCCCGGAGTCGATCGCCTATCCTCTCGACTATTACGCCAACAATACCCGCAATACCTTGAACCTACTCCGTTGCTGTCAGGCTTTCGGGGTGAATCAATTCGTTTTTTCCAGTACCGCGGCGGTCTACGGCGATACGGAAGAAGCGCTCGTCACCGAACGAACGCTCCCCCGTCCGATCAATCCTTACGGGCGATCGAAACTAGCCAGCGAGTGGACGATCGAGGATTTCGGTCGGGCCGGGGATTTTCGCTCGGTTATCCTGCGGTATTTCAATGTCGCGGGAGCCGATCCCGAAATGCGGATCGGCCAATACTCGCCGCGAGCGTCTCATCTGATTAAAATGAGTTGTCAGGCCGCGTTAGGGAAACGTCCCTCGTTGAGCGTTTTCGGCACCGATTTCCCGACTCCCGACGGGACCGGGGTACGGGATTATATACACGTCGAGGATTTGGCGGCCGCCCACGTTAAAGCGTTGGATTATTTGCGATCGGGGGGGGAGAGTCAGATCCTCAATTGCGGTTACGGTCGGGGCTACAGTGTGCGGGAGGTGATCGCGACGGTGAGGGAAATATCCGGAAACGATTTCCCCGTCGTGGAAGAGGGACGGCGGCCCGGAGATCCCGCGTGCGTTATCGCCGACTCGACCCGGATTCGGGAGCTATTGGCATGGCGACCGCGCTTCGATAATTTAGAAACGATCGTGCGGACAACTTTGGAATGGGAAAAAAAATTAGATACGGTGATCCGGCGTTCAACGTGTTAGGAACCGTCAAGAAGAAGAGAAGAATCATTCCCCCGGTTAAAGGACATTTTCGAGGGATGTTTTGGATAGCGGCGATGTTAACGCTTTTAATCGGTATTATCCCGGTACGGATAGCGCTCGCCTACCATCAAGCGCCCCGACCGTTGGCGATCCTCGTTTTGGGAGGGGATTCGGTGAGAATGAATAGCGCCGCCCGGTTAGCGAAGGAGAATCCGGACTTGAATGTTTGGATATCGGATTTTCCGAAGTTCTATGAAACGGACCGGGCGATCTTCCAGGAGGTAGGGGTCGAGGAGAAACGAATTCATTACGATTTTCGCGCGACCGATACGGTCACGAATTTCACCACTACCGTCGGAATTTTTACCCGAGCGGGAATCCGCCATCTCTACTTAGTGACTTCCGATTATCACATGACACGGGCGCGGGCGATCGCTACCCTGGTTTTCGGCAGTCGGGGGGTCGCGATCACTCCCGTCCCCGTCCCCTCGGAAAACCATCCCGCGGAATCTATCTGGAGAGTATCGCGGGATATTATCCGCTCTTTCTTGTGGATACTAACCGGTCGATCGGGAGCTAGTTTGAATCCGCGTTTATAGAGGCACGGTCGCGGGAATACTCCGGGCTAGGCTCGATCGATCGCTCTGAGTCGAGATCGGAATTTTCTCGCGCGAAGGTTCCGGTCTCATGGCGATCGGCTCAAGATTTCTAGGTAAATTTTTTCCGTTTCCGATAACATCCGATCGAGGGTAAACTCTCGCGAGAATTTCTGTCTTCCGAATTCCCCCATTGTTTGCCGGAGATCCGGGTTTCGGATTAACGTCTCTAGAGCGGACGCTAAACCATCCACGTCACGGTTAGCCACTAAGAAACCGGTTCGGCCGTCCTCGACTTCCTCGGGAATTCCGTTTACCTTCGTGGCGACTACGGGCAGGCCGGCGCGCAGGGCTTCTAGAATACTGATCGGCAATCCCTCGTAGTGAGTGCTGAGAACGAAAATCCCCGCTCGCGCTAATAGCTCGGGAACGTCGGAGCGATCGCCCAGAAAGGAAACCTGTCGATCGATTCCCAGGGAACGGGCTAGGGTTTTACAGGAATCGAGAGAAATACCGCCCCCCACGAAATCGACCGGTACGTCGGGATCTTGCAATTGGGCGATCGCTTTTAGCAGGGTGGGTTGATCTTTTTGCTCGTTAAAGCGAGCTACCATGATAATTCTGGGTGGCTGGATACCCGGTTGCGCTAGGGGGACGGAATCTTTATTAATCCCGAGCGGAATACAAGAGAGAATTCGCTCGTTCCCGACCTGATATCTCAGGGCCAATCGGCGATCGCTGTCGCAAACGCAGATAATTTTCGTGGAAATGAACGTGGCTAATTGTTCACTGAATAGTCCGAGGAGTCTACGGGCGATCGGGGTATTGGGCGAAAAGCTCCAGCCGTGCGCGGTAAATACCGTCGGAACGTTACATAATTTCCCCGCGATCCGTCCGGTAATTCCGGCTTTCGTACTATTGACATGAATCAAATCCGGTTGAATTTTACGAATTAGCCGCATGGTGTCGAGAACGGCGCGCAGATCGGTGAACGGGTTAATGGAACGGATCAAACTCGGAATAATATGAGTGCTAATTCCTAGGCTTTTAACGCTTTGTGTCAGCGGGCCATCTAGACCGGTAGCTAGATGAATATTATACTTCGGGTGAAATCCCCCGATCAGATCTTTTACATAAGCTTGCGCGCCTCCCAGATCCGATCGGGTAATGATATAAAGTATCGTGATTTTTCGAGACATGGATCTTCTAGATAATCAGTTTTATGTCATTGTGCGGGTGATACTTGACCATGATCTTTGCGTGTAAATTATCTCAAAAATCGCTTTTCTCTTCCCATAAATTTCGCACGAACAAAACTTATTTCAGAACCTAAGAAAGAGCGTGGTTTCACGAGATAATCTCGGTCACAATCTATAACAGAAAAGCCATTTTCTGATTTTATCTAAAATCACGGATAAGTTTTTTCGCCTTTATTAAGATATAAATTCCATCTATTTTTTAAAATTAAATCAAATAGTATTCTTACGGCTTTTCCTGGATTAGATAGCCGAAAATAAGCCGGATCGCTACTGCAAGGTAGACCAGTTCGATCATCTTCTATAGCTTTTAAAAAAGTCGGATAGGAAAATTCGTCCGTCACACAGGTTCCGAGTGCGATCTCCGGTTGTCGATAACGGGTCAAAAAGTACGCGATAGGATAGGTATACCTTCCTCCTGGAACATATTCGAGCGTTGCCAGCTTAGTATTCGCTCCGATCGGAAAATTCTGGGTAAAAACTTGTGACTTTTGCCCGATTTCGGGATTGATCCCGCGGGTGATATTGTCAAAATCGATGTGGTGGGTTTCGAGGCAGTTCAGCCGAGCGTTCCGGTCTTGAAAATTTTTCACTCCCGTCCATCTCCTTCGGTTTTTTTTCCGTAAGTCGCGCGGGCTAGAAGGTGTCCGAGCCATAAATACTACCGTATTCAGTCCAGTTGATTTTCGCATTGATTGTATCTTGTCTGGTTCCTAAAATTGATGACTTTTTCGCGGTTATGTTGATAAGCTCGTCTTATCGTATAGAGAGTTTACAGCCTACTCTCCTACCCTCAACACGTCGAGAGATGTAGGAGCGCGAGACTCACCACGCGATCTAGCTAACATTTTTCAGCGAATGTCCGAGAGATCTCGATCGATCAGGAGAAGCTTTCCCTTGTTAAGGGTTAACCGCTGACAAAATCTTGTCATATAAATCATTATATTCATCGGCAATTTTCTCGATAGAAAAATCCCGAACAATTCGTTCTCTCGCTAACCCTCCTAGTCGGCTTCTTTTTTCGAGATCTAACTCGATAATGTCTTGCCATCCTCGCGCTAGTCGCTCCGGATCTCTCGGAGGAACGACTTTTCCCGTGTTCCCCACTATCCACGCGGAATCACCAACATCGGTGGCAACACAAGGCACACCACAGGACATCGCTTCACCGATCACTAGCGGGAAAGCTTCCCCATAGGCAGATGAGGTGGTCAAGATATCTAAACCCGAAATAATATACTCCATATCCTGCCTTTCTCCTAATAAGTGGCAATGATCGAGCAGGTCGAACTTCTGTAAAAGTGCTTGTAAGTCTTCATTATTCCCGTCAACCCCTCGGCCCGCTAATACAAAATTGACATCGGGGAACCGATCGAGCAAAATTCGAGCGGCCCGGCAAAAATTAGCGTGATCTTTCATGGGATGAAAACGGCAGAGAAGACCGATTAACACTAGCCGATCGTCTAGATTTAACTCTTGACGTAGACTCACTTTATTTTCAGGGTTGGGAATAAATTTTCGAGTATCGAATCCATTGGGAATAATTTGTCGATTTCGAGAGTGATATCCGATTTTTTCGTGCTGATCGGCACCCGTTTTAGAAACGTATTGGATTTTTCGGGGAAAACGAGAGAGAAAAGATAAAGTTTGAATGATGAGCGATAGAGTGAATTTTTCATTATCAATCGAATCTAGAGAATGGTGAATACTCCAGACCACCGGGATTTTATTAAAATTCACAAAACTCAGGAATTGAGCGATTAAGTTGCCATGATACATCCATCCTTGAATTAAATCTGGAGGATGCTTAAATAGACAAGAAAATAATGTAAAAATGCCCCCGATCGAGGCTAGGCCTTTTTTGAGATTTAACGGATAAACTGGAATATCTAGCTCTCTTATTTTCGTTCCCACGTTGCCTTCGCCCACGAGAGAAATGACGACGGGATTAAAACGTTTCCTGTCAATTTTCGCTAACAAAACATAAAGCATTATTTCCGCGCCACCGGTGTGTAAACCCGTGACCATAAACCAGACTGTTTTGGTTTTTGAATCAACCGCTCTTTTCATTGGACTTTTTGGATATATGGATGAGAGGAACAAAAAAATAGAATTATTTTTCCTAAGATTCAAATATTCATCTACGGCTTTTTTGCGGTCTGAACCAGAAAAATAATTATCGATCGCTAAAGTTCCGCTTGGTACTAGACGAGATTCGAGCGGTACTCCTAGAACCTAGAATTCTTCTACACAAATTAACATGAACGATCCATCGAGTCAACTAAGAAACCGTTAAAAAAGTTTCTCGAACTCTTTCAACCATGAGAGTTCTAACCGAGCGGGAGCGAAACGCCGATACTTCTCCGCGAGGAAGGTTACCATTGGCTTTTCAAAACAGTTTTTAGACGTTTCGATCGGGAAATAAAGGTGAGGTAAAAACTTTGAATTCGATCAATTTTTTTTGCCGCTCGCAAAGGAGCGTGAATTCTCCCCGTCGGGGCTGTCGGGACAAAGACGGCTAACGACTAATCGCCTGGATTGTCGAGAGTTAAAAAGGTGAGGAGGTAGCCAAAAAACTATCAAAATTATATATTTTCACGCTGATTTTTATAACGAATTTTATAATACCAGAGGATAGCTTCATCATTGAGAACTAATTTACCTATCCGGAACATTAAATTTTTAACAAACCAGCGTAAAGAATGTTTAAAATTGTCTATCAGCACAACATTATTGTTTTTTCTGATGGAAAAATTTTCTTTTAAAATAAGGAACAAAGTTTTTAACTTCATCGAGAGTCCCCCTTTACTCATTTTAGTAAGGACATCATCCGTGTGAACGAATTTTACACGAGGCTCCCGATAGCATCTAAAAATTAAGTCATAGTCGCCGCTAATCTGATAGCTTGTATTAAAGCCGCCGATGGTTTCGTACACCTTACGTTCGACGAACGTGGCGGGATGATGGAGGGGCATATTATAATCGATCGTCTTCAGGAAATCGGGATCTAATCCGACGGTAATTTGTACTCCCCGTGTATAGTCTACCGATCGCTTCGCCCCGGCAATGACTAACATTCGATCGACCTCTCCCTCCGCGATCGAGAGATCTCTAACTTTTTGAAGGGAATCGTTTTCGTACACGTCATCACTATTGAGTAAACCGATTACCTCCCCCGATGACAATTGAATCCCTTTATTCATCGCGTCGTAAAGACCCCGATCTGGTTCGCTCACCCAATAATCGATTTTTTCCTCGTATCGGCGGATAATATCGAGCGTGCCATCGGTAGAACCGCCATCGATAATGATATACTCGACATTATCGTAGCTTTGGGTAAGAACACTTTGAATCGTTCTTTCTAACGACTTTTCCGCGTTAAAAACCACGGTAACAATCGTGATAAGAGGTAGGGGTAAATTTGTCCATACACCACCGCTTTTATCATAGGAAGTTTTGAAATATCCTTTCGTCCTTAAGCCGCCTTCTCCTTTACGTTTTGGCGAGGGAGGTAAGAATAATAATTTCGATATTTTGTCCGAATTATTTTGAATAATATTGGGTTCTTCTCGGGTGAGTAAGCGAGTGGTTGAAAAACAAGGATCGAGTTCGAGAATTTTTCGCTCTCCCGAAGAAATATTATTCGTCATGACGAGATGAATTTTAAGGACAGCTACCGATTATAGACAAGCTTTTAACTTTTGTCAAGAAAATTACCGATCGCCCGATCTCCCATCCGACAGGAATACATTTAGCCGAATGATGAATAGAGTTGTTAATAAAGCGATCGATAGTTTTCCGCCTATAATTCAAAACTAAATTCCCGCTCTACTTTTTCTCGCGCGCGACCTCTCGTGTCTCTCCGGCTCCTCTAGTACCCGCGCTATCCCCCCGGCAAGATCTTCGCTATCGGACGGTTCCGCGAAATACCCGCTCTCGCCAGGATCGATCAACTCGGGCATTTCTCCCCTTTTAAAAGCGACGCGGGGAATCCCGCCTAGCTCTCTGTTTCATTTGATCGGTAGTTGTGAAAAATTAATTTCCCGGTTGAGATAGGCAAGAGGCAGGAGGCAAGAGGGGTAGCGAGATGTGTGATTAATTTTGTCTAGATACTTAGATTTACAATTGTTGTATTCGAGTTTTGTTTCGAGAGAATCTTGATAGAACTATCTCACAACTTTATCCCTTATATTTATTGTATTTTCTTTCAATATTTGTCGATAAACCTCGATAGTTTTACCGAACATTCTATCAAAAGTAAATTCCGCCTCGTAGCGTTTGCGTCCTTCGGCTCCCATTTTACAGCGTAGTCGTTCATTAGAAACTAATTCTAATAATTTTTGATGCAGGACATCCACATCACCTCTCGGTACAGAATAACCGGTAATTCCTTCTACAACCGCTTCCGAGGCACCCCCCACATCAGATACAATAACGGGAAGTCCCGCTCGCATCGCCTCGATAGTTGTTCGGGGGAAACCTTCCCAATGGGAAATTAAAGTAAATATTTGAGCGTTCGCCAAAATTTTCGCTACATTGGCTTGAAATCCCCAAAATTTTACTCTATCCATCACTCCTAAATCTTTCGCCAATTTTTTTATTCTTTCTAGAGTAGGCCCCTCTCCCACCAAATCTAAATGAGCGCCAGGGATCTTATAAAAAGCTTTGAGTAAAGTTTCCTGATCTTTTTGTCGATCAAAACGGGCTATCATGACGATCCGAGTCGGGTTGGAATGACAGGGATTCGCTTCTAACTCTCGCGGTAGATCGGGCATACCGTTATGAATTGCCAGCAGTCGTTCTGGACGCATTCCCACGGCAAGGCCGATCGAGCGATCGTGTCGGGACACGCAGATAATCCGATCGGCTAAAGGCTCGATCGCTCTCTCGATCAACTGATAGATAGTGCGCTGGGGTTCCGGAACCCCTCCGGTAAAAGCCCAACCGTGCGCGGTAAATATACAGGGTGTCTTGGTTGATCTTGCCGCTAAACGACCGATAACTCCCGCTTTACTAGAGTGAGTGCTGATAATATCCGGTTGAAATCGGTGGATAACTTTTTGAATAAATTGAAAGGTTCGCCAATCTTTTACCGGTTGAATCTGGCGACCGAAAAATTGACAGGAAATGCAATCGATCTGATGCTTTCTAAGTTCGGTGACGAGAGGGCCTTCGCTTCCCGTGACGACTAGCACGCTATGTTCATTCGCCTTGAGAAAGATAGCTAAATCTCGGACATGAACCTGCGCTCCCCCGATCGTGTCGGCACGAGTAATGATAAACAGGATTTTCAGTTTACAATTGGCCGGGTTGGTAGAGTCCATATCATACATGGTCAATGCCGTCAATAAAAATCAACGCAATCAATATATTACTAGATATCGCGAGGATAAGCCACGCTAATGTTAGAAATCATTGAAAAAAATCTGTTGGTAGTCTATAGACGTAAGAATTTTGTCATTTTTGCTTTAATATCCTGAAGCGTTCGCAAATGAATGACGTTAGACTTTAGACAGTTTCTTCAACAGGTTCATCGTCCTAGGGTATTAAAATACAATTTAGCATAAAAGTGGTTGACATGAAAAGCGAAACGCTCTTACTCGAGATCGGGCGAAAACTTTAGATCGTTGTTCGGGTTACTCGAAACTCGCTTGTCAATCTCGCGGGTTTAAATTTTCATCGAGCGACACACGAGCTTATTCAGTTTTCCGATGGGGTTTTCGGAATAAGATTAATTTCTATTTGTAAAGAGCGGCGTATTGCCCGTTAACTATTTTTTGCTTTTAAATCGCCAATTACAGCCTTTTTTCTCGGCGATGGGGTAAGGTTTCCCGGAGGGGGTAATAGGCAAAAGAGTAATATACCGTAGATTTTTGAGAGATGCGGTATATTACTCATTTCGATAAGACCTTGCCTTGTCAGGGATTAGATAGTAACAAAATTTGGTTACAGCCTTTTTCCTAGAGATGATGTATAGGCTCCCCGAGGGGACAAGATTCAAAAGGCACTCATGCCCGAGGGAATGTATCGCGAATTTTGGAGAAACGCGGTATATCAATGATTATATTCACTGGAACTTTTCTCGATAGAAAAATCCCGAAAAATCCTCTCTCTCGCTAACCGTCCCGATCGAGTTTTTTTTTCGGTATCTACATCGATTATGTCTCGCCATCCTCGCGTTAGTCGATCGGACTCTCTCGGGGGAACGACTTTTCCCGTGTTCCCCACTATCCACGCGGGGCTACCAACATCGGTCACAACGCGAGGCGCGGCGCGAGACATCGCTTCACCGAGTTATAGACTGTAAACAACCTTTTCACTCTTGCCAAGAAAATTATCGATCGTCCGATCTCCTATCCGGCAAGAATACAGTTAGCTTGAAGATATACAGAGTTCTTCATAGAGCGATCGATAGTTTTTCGCCTGCAATTCCAAACTAAATTCCCGCTCTACTTTTTCTCGCGCGTTACCGCGTAACCTCTCGTATCTCTCCGGCTCCTCTAGCACCCACAGTATTCCCTCGGCTAGATCTTCGATATCGAAGGGTTTCGCTAAATATCCGTTCTCGCCGGGATCGATCAGATCGGGCATTCCTCCAATATTAAAAGCGACACAGGGAGTCCCGCAGGCTAGGGATTCCACGATCGTGTTCGGGAGGTTATCCTGTAGGGAGGGAGCGACAAAAACATCCGCCGCGGAGTAGAGTAAAACGAGGGAAAGATCATCTTGAAATTTGCCCAGGTAATGAGTTTTCAATCCGAAATCCGGGGGATCGGCCGGACTGGACGAGCCGAAGACAACTAACTCCGGACGATTTTCCCCGGTTGTCCGGTGAGCGAGTTTTTGTAAAGCGGGTAGGAGTAGGTGAAATCCCTTTCGAGAATCGCCGGTAGCGGAGATAGCCCCGAAAAGAACGATCGGTTTATCTAACGGTAATCCCAGTAGATTTCTCGCGACTTTTCGATCGATAGGTTTATACTGTTGAATATCCAAACCGTTCGGAATAACTTCTATCCGAAAATCTTGAAACAGAGAACTAGCTCTCGCTCGATCGGCCAACCACCGACTCGGGCTAACGAGGGTCATATTCAGATTTTTCCAAGCCTTGGCTTTTCTATGCCAAACCCAACGGGAAATATCTAGGTCTCGATGGCTTCCGAGCATAGGGCAGGCACCGCACGAACCGGTGTAACGATCGCATTCCCCGTTATAATGACACCCCCCGGTAAACGGCCACATATCGTGCAGTGTCCAGACGATCGGCCGGTTAAATTTGGCCAGGGTTTCGATCCGTAAAAATGCGGTGTTAATCCAATGTAGATTCAGAATATCGGGGGCGATCCGGGCTAGTCGATGGGTAAGGCGATCGGGAAACCATTGGAGCGAGAATATCCCCGGTTGCCTTTGTTTGTATAGGGATAAGGGCAATTCATCCAAGGTAGAGGCGAGTTTGGTTAAACCGAGATCCCATTTACTCTTCGGGAAGAAAACCGAGCGATCGCCACGGGTTCCATCGTGTACGAGCATGATCGAGTCGGCCCCCGATCGGAGCAATCCTTGATGGAGTCGGTAAGCGGCCGAAAAGCCGCCGCCCCGTCCGTCGGACTTACTGAGCAGACAAATTTTCATGATTTAAAGAAAACTCCATCAATTTGAAGCGCTCTTCCCGTTTCGGGGTCGTTAAAAACGGGACTAATCGAATAGAGACTAAATCCTAATTCTTGCAAAAGATCTAGCATTTCTTGCCAGAGAACCTGCCCTTCATAAAGGGGAACCAGGGACAGTTCTAATTGAATTCCTTTGACCCGAGGAAGGATGCCGGCCGCCCCCTCGATCGCCTGCTTTTCAAAACCCTGGACATCGATCTTTAAAAAGATCGCTCGATCGTCATCTTTAAGATAGTCTTTCGCGACAATATCTAACCGGCTCAATCGGACGACTTCCGAGCCGCGAAAAGCGGATTCGGGAGCGGCTTTGAGGTGAGTATCCAACATCGGAAGCACGGAACTACTGAGACTATTTTCCGAGATATTAATGGTGATCTCGCCCTCCCGATCGCCGATGGCGACTTGAGGGGCGATTTCCCACCGCGGATCGTTCCGACTCGCGGCAACTAATCGGGAGCGCGCGCTAGAAAGTGGCTCGAAAGAAACAATCCGATCGGTATATTGGCACTCTCGCAGAAACCTCGCGTACTGTCCTTCGTTCGCGCCAACATCGAAAACTAAATCGATATTATAATACTTCAAGAGATGTCCGATTAGCGCGACTTGGGAATTATTCAGGTTATACCTTTTGACTTCAAATCCCAAGCTTCTAACAATTCTTTTTAAGGAGTTTTTCAGCATTGATAGTTAGGTTATCCAGAAAATAATTTGTCAGGAACGATCGATGTTTAGGTTAATCGATTTTAGCTCAAAACCTACTAAGCCACGCGAGAGATACAACCATTTTTCTAGATTTATAATCAGGGTAAATTCCCGATCGGGAGAGGTTTCCAGACACCGATACAGGATGGAAAAATCGAAAAAAATGGTGCGGGTATCGATGGCAGGATCAAAAAGAACAAAATCGAGGCGCTAGGAGATCGGCGGATCTATCTACACACCCCAACATGAGGTTTGTGGACTGAAAAACGCTGTAATAAACATTCGCGAAGCTCGCCACGGTTTAATAAGAGTTTAACACCTAACGATCATTTTTTAAGAGTTCGTCAGTTTTCGGGATAAGCATAACAGATGCCTAGGGATTTGTCAACTTCAACCGAGCGACTATTAAAGCTCTTCCCGCCGTAAAAATACCCGAGGTATCGCCTCTCGAATTTTCCGGGCAAGAGCCTCTAGCTCTCTCTCGTTTCCGTTCGGCTTTAATCAGCCCGAATAATTTCACCCGTTCGGCTAGATAGTCTAGTAGAGAGCGCGAGGGAATATCGAACGGGTAGTCGGGACGTTACCGTCTTTTTCCGAAAAGATGAGGCACGGATTTCCCGGTTTTAGACAAGAAGCGCTCGCGCGAGAGGGGAAGGTACCGCGGATTTTTGAGAGCGGATTTTTGAGAAGCGAGGTAGCTCGCCTTTTTACGCTTTTACAATCACTTTTTTAATCGTGTTGAAATACTGAATGTTTTGCGAAATTCTAAAGGGGATAAATAAAGCTTTTGTTAGCATCCAACCATTGGCACGAAGTTGCGGAAACAGTAAACAGGAAATATGCGAGTAGATAAAGTAAGAAACCGTGGTGGCTATCGCGGCTCCCACTCCTTGATAATGGGGGATTAACCAGAAATTGAGTAAAATATTAGATAGCGCGCCGAGCGAGGTTTTCGCGAGGCTAAATTGATTGATATTTTCTGCCATCAACCACTGGTGTTGAGCGTGGCCCAAGAACACGAACAAACCCGACCAAATATGAAAGGTGAGAATTTCTCCCGACTCGACGTAGGTGGGGCCCAGTAAAGTGACCATGAGCGGGGTGGAAAGGAAAGTCATGGGAATCGCGATCGAGAACGCGAACCACGCCATCAGATCGTAAAGAATTTGTAACCGAGAATAGTATTCTCGATCGCTTCTCTGTTTCGATCGGAAAATGCTCGGGAAGAGAGAAGAGCAGATCGCGATCGGAATAAAATACCAAACCTCCGAAAATCGAACCGCCGCGGCGTAATTCCCTACGGCCGAAACCGTGGACATATTCCCGAGCATTACCTGATCGATTTTCATATAGATCAGGATCATCCCGGTCGATAACAACAAAGGCCAGGAATCTTGTAGCATTTCCCATCCTTTTGACCAGTTCACGCGCCATTTTCGTAACGATTGGTCGTGTCGGATATAAGCCACGGACATGGCCAGCGCCTTAAAAGTATTTTCCCCCAGAACCAACCAGGCGAACGCGATCGGCGGCAAGTGACCGGCGATTAAGATAAATTTCACAATAGAACTGAGAATCGTTTGCATCGTTCTCAAAATAGCCGTGACTCTCGAAAGAACTTGGGACTCGAACCAAAACTCGATCACGTCAAACGCGCTAAATACTAAACCGATCGAGATCACGACCGTCATCGATCTAGTATCGGGCTGATTGGTAAATAACACGATGGACAGAGCGATTAGAGCGATCGTGGCTAGGCTGGCAATTAACTTTAATACGAAAGCGGTTCCCAAAATCTCCGGGGCGTTTTTTTCTTCTCGAACTACCTCGCGAACGACGATACCGTTTAATCCTAAATTGGCGATCGCGCTGAAGATGATAACCAAACTAAGACTATAACTTAATTTCCCGAAATTCCCCGCGCCCAAATAGCGGATTACGTAAACACTGACCAGAAAATTGACGATCATCATCAGCAAACGCTCGGCGAATAACCAGCCAACGTTGCCGATAATTTTCCGGAGTCCGGGGCTAAGCTCCCGCGATATTTTCTGTACTCTATCTAACATTCTCTCGTTGCGGCAATTATTGTTGTCAGTATACCATCGATCGATAAGATTACCACCGAACTAACTGATTTTTCGGTAGCCGATCTCTATGGTATCGGCCGGGTTTACCCTCAACAATTCAAGCTCTTTCCTTCCCCCGACTCGCTCGTCGATCCACCAGGGTTTATTGCCAAGGGTACACGAACATACCGTGTGCCTCGTACCCATTGACAATCCTTTGAATCGAGAGCAAGAACAGAACAATACTCGCGCCCAAAATAATACGATTTTGGTCTTTTTTACCCGCTATTTCCAACACTAAT
Source organism: Pannus brasiliensis CCIBt3594 (assembly GCF_036688125.1). Classification (NCBI taxonomy): domain Bacteria; kingdom Bacillati; phylum Cyanobacteriota; class Cyanophyceae; order Chroococcales; family Microcystaceae; genus Pannus; species Pannus brasiliensis. Next base: position 30,068 of record NZ_JBAFSM010000034.1, read on the forward strand.
AATAAGCAAGAGGTTTGGAGAAAAAAGTCGATCGGTAAGCGGCTGGATAACCAAGTAGCCCTGGCTAATTCAAAAAGAAAACGAAAAATACAGAGCGTGATAGTAAGGGTATAGAAAAGCCACAGCTTACTTTTCAGCAATATCCAAGGTCTCAGAACGTTTACGAACAACAAAAAAGCTAACATCACGAGGGTTAAAAAACCGAAAGCCGACTCGTCTCTCCAACCTTCCTCTCCCGCGTAAGATTGATAACCCTCGTACTTGGAGACATAGAGTGTTTCCTCGCCGAATACAAGGTTCAGTACCGACACGGAGAGTGTTTGGTCATTAATCGCTATATACAAAAATCCATAGATAACGAATAATAACGCTAGAAAAATTATTTTCTCGCGATCGATTTTTTTGGAAGTCCCCTCCTTGCCAAATCGATCGGCTACCATACCGCTCACGAAAAAGGGGAGATACAAGATCGGTGAGGAATGAAACAAAAGCCCGGAGAACGCTGTCAATAGCGCTTTGATCGGTTTCTGCCTGAATAAAAACCCCATGCCGAAGAGCAGAAAGCTGGTGGCTAGTAACTCTCGTAGAAGATAGAAACAGGTTTCGCTCCCCGTTCCGAAAAAACCGAATACCAGGCTGAGTTTATTCGCTTTTTTATCGGGAAAAAACGCTTTCAAAAAGAACGAGATGGCAACGAGATAAAGAATGATTTCTAACGCGTGAAATATCGTTAGAGATATATTTAGATTTTTGGCGATATAAATCAATTTCCAGAAGGAGCTTTCCGAGCCGAATAAACTTTCCCCACCCCAATCAAAGTAATCTTTCAATCCATCGTATTCACCTTGATAGGCCGTTATATCGAAAGTTCCAAGAGAGGAAATAGACCATTTAAATCCCGCCAAAATATAAGAAGCATATAAGATAACCCTAACGGGATACACGCAATAAATGATTACGGCAATTAAGTAGATAATTTCGAGTAATATAAATGGCGTTTCAGCTTGTAGCATCAGACAGTTACCTTTCCGCGACAATCGTTAGTGAAGCTGTAGACTCGATCGAGAAAGCGCCCTTGACAATTTCTAGCCGGGGATGATTGCCGACGGGGAAAATCATCCCGCTCACCGTTTCTAATCGTGTTTCCCGACCCCGATAACCTCATCCGAAGTCGTTTTCAGCCAAGGGAAATCGAGGGGGGCGGTACATCATCCGGAAGAATCGGAACGAGAAGCCTTTCCCGAACCGCCCCGTACTATGCCTCGTTAGCTCTTGTAGTAACCATAGTATCCGTAACCGTGATTTTTCCGGCTAACATTATTCGCGATCGCGCCGAGAACGGTGATTTGAGAGAGTTTTAACTCCTCGATCAAATTTCTCACCGCGAAGCGATCGGTCTTGCCGATCTTGGCTACCAAGATGATTCCCGCCGTCAGAGCGGCGAGAATTCTCGCGTCGGCAAAGGAGGAAATCGGCGGTAAATCGTAAATCACTAAATCGAAAGAGTCGTCGTTCTGCCACTCGGTCATTAAATCCTGCATTTTCCGCGAGGAGAGTAGTCTCGTCGGATCGGGAGGGATTTCTCCAGCGGTGACGATCGATAGGGTTTCGTACCCCGGAAGGGTTTTAATCGCTTCTCGCCAGTCTAAACCCGTGGCGATCACGTTACTGAGTCCGTAATCGTTGTCGAGATTCAGCCGGACGTGTACTTGCGGTCGTCGTAAATCGGCCTCGACTAACAGCACTCGCTGTCCCATCGCGGCGGCGGCTTTAGCTAGGTTGACCGCGACGGTGGTTTTACCGTCTCCCGGACTCACCGAACTAAAAACCAGGGATTTTAGGGCGGAATCGGCACCGAGCAAGCGAATATTCGTGGTGAGCGTGCGGAAAGCTTCGGAGAAGGCGCTGGATTGATAAGAGCCAACGACGGCGTTTTTGGGGGAGCGGGAAGAACCTAAGTCGATCGAGCGCTCGCCGATCTTCAGCCGCGGGACGTTGCTGACTAACACTTTCTCGATCGTGCCGAGATCTTTTTGCCAGGGAATCGATCCTAGAATCGGGAGTTTGGTATCTTCCTTGATCTCCTCGATCGAATGGTAAACCGGGTCGAGTCGTTCGGCGAGAAAAGCGGCTCCCAATCCTAAGACCAGGCCGCCGACTATGCCTAACGCGAGATCGCGGGTCGTTTTCGGGGAGACCGGACGGTCCAGCACCTCCGGGGGCGCGATAATTTTCCAGGGAACGACCTGTTGCGCCACTTTCAGTTGTAGCTTCTGTTGCTCTTCCAAGAAGCGATTCAAGCTCTCGGTGCTAATTTCTACCTCTCGTTGTAAATCGGTATACTGTCGGGCGAGAGTGGCTAGATTCTTCACCTGGGATTTTTGCGCCTTGAGAGCGTCGGCCAGCGATCGAACTTTAATCTGTAAGGTCTCCCGCTCGTTGGCGGCTTGGATTAAGTTTTTGGTCAGTTCCACCCGCAGATCGCTCGGGGAGACGATCGAGGGCGATCGATCGACCTCGGTTTCTGGCAATTTCCCCCCGACGGCTTTTCGCGCTTCTTTCTGGAGTAGGGGGAGTAAATTCGCTCTCATTTCCTGCAAGGTCGCGATCATCGGACTGTCGCTGGCATAGATCGCCGATTGTTTGGCGAGTTCTACTTCCACCGCCTGAAATTGTTTCAGAAGTTCTTGATAGCCGGGGGATTCACTCAAATAGGTCGCGATAATCGCCCGATCCGGGTCTAAACCCACTTGTTTTTCGAGAAGTTGATAGCGAGAATTCGCCTCGCTCAGGGCCACTTTCGCCTCGATATACTCTTTCTCTACCGCCGCGAACTGCTCGGATAGACGCTGGGCGGCTTTCTCGGGATCGAGGAAGTTGTATTTCTGCCGGAACTGTTGCATCTGTTGCTGGCGGAGGTTCACTTTCTCGTACAGCAGGGGCAGTTGGGCGGTCACGAAATCTAGCCCCTGATTGATCTCGGTTTTTCTCTCTTGAGCGCTATAGCGTAGATAGGAGTCCGCTAAAATTTTTAAAACTTTTTCAATCTTTTTGGGGTCTCGATCTTCGTAAGTGATCTCCAGAACTTTTGTCTTTTTTAATTGATTAATATTCAGGGGGGATTTCCCTTTTTTCTTAATAAGATCTTGGTAGTCGAACCCTTGATATTGACGCTGGAGAGTCTTGAGCGCGGGAGCGAGAATTTGGGGACTGCTCAACACTTGGATTTGAGTGTCGTAATCAATTTCCTCTCCCCCTAGTTGGGGTAAAATCTCCTGTACTTGCAGTTTGGCTTTGTCTTCCTCGATCGGTTTGCCGATTAACAATAAAAATTTACCTTGATAGACGGGGGACTTCAGAAAACTCCACACTCCGATCGCGGCCGTCACGCCCAAAGTAATGATCGAGATTAACAGCGCCCTATGTTTGACTACCGAGAACAATTGGCGGATATTTAATTCCTCTTCCTCGGGAGCCACCGCTTTAACGAGGGAGGGAGGCGATACGATTTGGAAGGTCTCCAAAGGTTTCGTTTTTAGAGAGCCATTGTTTCCATTTTGGTAGTTGTTCATCGTTGTTAAGACAATTCAAAAACGTTGTCGGCAATAAATAAGGCATCGAGCGATAATTTTTTACAGAGAGCGCGAGACGATCCCGAATCGGGTTCGATCCGCGTCAGTCATAAGTTATTTTTATGTTTCCCTTTTTCGTAGGGTTCCCCGATCCCCTAGACGCTTCCCACCCGAAATAAAACCCGATCGAGAGCGGGAGCAATTTTCGTCATTCAAGAGTATATCATAAAACGTGAATTTATCGATTATTGTCGTTAGTTTTCGCGGGACGGTCTCTCGATCGTCCGGGACTCGATCCGCTCGGCCCGGATCGGCGCGGGGAAAAGAGATCGCCCTCGGAGAAACGTGTCGGTAACGCTCGTTAAAAGATAAATCTAAAAATATCGAAAACCGGTAAAATACGATTGCATCCCCCTTTAGATAGATATTTTTTGACTTATGGACGAGAGTGCCACTCGCTCCAGGGATAGATAGCTCGAACGCTAAAATCTCCGCGTCTTCCCCCTCCCGTATAAGATTCCCGTCAATATCGAGAGAAAAATCAGCCATAAAATCACTCCTCCCGGAAGAAAGGATAACCATCCGATCCCTCGAAAAATATACACCCCAAGGGTCACGAGCAGGGTTCCGAGAAATAGATAGCCCCAGAAAGCGGGATTAGAACGGAATAAGTTTTTCATGGACGATCGCGAAAGTATTTAACCCGGATAGTCGATGGGATTTCGGTGTCCTGGGAATCCGCCCATCTTATCGAAAAACGCGCTGTTGCCGCGCGCCCTTACCTTCAACACCGTAATCTACGGTAGTAGCGCGACTCGCGCGCCCGAAACGTAACCTATCGAACATTTTACCCCCGACATTCCAGGAAACCGTGAATTTTTTCGCTCGACCCGGAAATCCGTTTTCCTTCTGTCCAGGGACAAGGAAACAATGATTACCGGCCGGCGATGGACGGTCTAGGTTTTTCTCGCGTTGACGGTGCGAAGTCCACGCCGCCTTATCGGGGGTAAGAAGAGAAATTCGGGGGAATAATCCTTGAAAAACAGGATAGCGAAAAAATTGACCGTCTAGTGGCGATCGATACGATCTCCCGGATAGGGATTATCTCTCGATCGCCCCTATTCTACTACGGCATCGCCCGATCGACCGGGCGACGCTCCCCCAGGCCTCCCCCCGGCCCGGATCGAAAACTGTAATGATTATTCACGAAAATCCCCGATCCCGCTCATCGGTGGCTTTACAATCCTCGTTTCCCCCCTCCCCGCGGTCTATTCACCCTCCCGCGCCATCGTCGCAGTAGCCCGGAAAAAATATTTGTTTATTGTCTTTTATTATTAAAATAAAAACATACAAAGCTTTTTACAAGCTATATATTATCTCTGCTTTGGTCTTTGATGCATTTTAAACGATTTAAAGCTTTTTAATGCTTAAAATCTCTTTATATCACTATCTCGCAAAAATCGAAGCTCTTTTCAGGGGTGGGAACATGGTCAATAATTCGATCGAGAGCGCGGCCATCGACGCGGCATAAACAAACCCCCATTCAGAAGCGTTTTAGGAGACCCGGCCATGACATTGACCCTCGCGGTATACGGAAAAGGCGGCATCGGCAAATCGACCACCAGTTGTAATATTTCGACCGCGTTAGCCAAAAGAGGCAAAAAAGTCCTACAGATCGGCTGTGATCCCAAGCACGATAGCACGTTCACCCTCACGGGCTTCCTTATCCCCACCATCATCGACACCCTACAGGAAAAAGACTTCCACTACGAGGACATCTGGCCCGAGGACGTGATTTACGAGGGTTACGCGGGCGTGAAATGTGTCGAGGCCGGCGGACCTCCGGCGGGCGCGGGTTGCGGTGGCTACGTCGTCGGCGAAACCGTCAAACTCCTCAAAGAACTCAACGCCTTCGATGAATTCGATGTCATCCTCTTCGATGTCCTCGGTGACGTGGTATGCGGGGGATTCGCCGCGCCCCTCAATTACGCCGATTACTGCATCATCGTCACCGACAACGGATTCGATGCCCTTTTCGCCGCCAATCGCATCGCCGCCTCGGTACGGGAAAAAGCGCGTACCCATCCCCTCCGACTCGCCGGATTAATCGGCAATCGCACCTCGAAACGGGATTTAATTAATAAATACATCGATCACGTTCCCATGCCCGTTTTAGAAGTATTACCCCTCATCGAAGATATCCGCGTCTCCCGAGTCAAAGGTCAAACCCTTTTCGAGATGGCTGACAAAGACCCGATGTTAAATTACGTTTGCGATTACTATCTCAACATCGCCGACCAAATACTCGCCAAACCCGAAGGAGTCATCCCCAAAGAAGCCCAAGACCGCGAACTCTTCACCCTCCTCTCCGATTTCTACCTCAACACCGATAAACCCAAACCCCCCACCGCAGAAGAAGAATTAGATCTCATGATGGTCTAACCCCGTCCCCCCATAATCCCGTAGGGTGGATTAGCGACAGCGTAATCCACCCCCTCAATCTCGCCAACACCGAGACGGACTTTCTGATAATGGTGAATCTCGCGTCGTCATCGGGAATTCTAAACACGGAAACCCGAATTTCGATTCCTAACCGACAACCACCATTATTCAGAAAGGGTAAGGTCATGCTATCTGGAGACTTTAAAGCGAATGTGCGAGAAATCTGGTTAAAATATTGCCAAGCAAATTCTATTTTGATTCGTGAAATAAACAAGACAAATTTTTGCAAAAAAACTAATGACGGTGGCTATCGTCCTTTGTCCATGTTTATCTTAGGTGTTTTATCTGGTTTATCTCCAGATTTAGCGAACTTAATGCCTATTTTGTTGACGCTTTCACCAGACTCGGATCACATTATACGCTCATTAGGTTTGGACTTTGATCCAGAAGAAGAACTTGAAAGGCGAACGGAAGAACTCGCCAAAATCCAAGATGTTGAAGCCGTTCCGCTTCTGGCCGAATCGACTATAGACCCCGATACCGAATATCTAAATCAATTTCGTAATTCAGGAGTTTAAAATTATGAATTTAGTACAGGTAAAAGCGATCGAATCCACTTGGAAACCACCCCCTACGTTACGAAGATGATAATTTTTGCCTCGTCATGGAGAATTTTAAGAACGGAACCCCAAATTTCGATCCCTAACCAACGAATATCCTTCTTCAGAAAGAGGAAAAAATGAGCAACTTCGAGGAGATAAAAGCTAGACTTAAGGATCAATGGTTAGATTACTATGAGATTAATCAATATTGGATCATTAAGTTAGCTTGTTGGGTTGAATGCGTACAAAGTAGAAGTAAACGTCCCAACGCTAAAGTTATCCTAACTGCTGTTTCTTTGCTAGAACCAGCAATAATCGATTTTCTCATTCCTTTAGTCGATATTGATTCGGATGGAGAGCGAGTAGTAAAAACCTTGGGACTCGATTTCGATCCTCGTGACGAACTCAAAGAACGAGAAGAAAGACGCTCAAAAATCCAAGAAGCAGAAATTATTCCTTTACTTCCCGAATCGACTATCGACCCCGACACCGAATATTTAAACCAATTCCGCAACCAAAATTAAAGGAGAACCGAAAATCATGACCGCCATTCAAGAACCGAGCGCCTTACAATTCGATTGCGAGACCGGGAACTATCATACCTTCTGCCCGATTAGCTGTGTCGCGTGGCTGTACCAAAAAATCGAAGATAGCTTCTTCCTCGTCATCGGAACCAAAACCTGTGGCTACTTCCTACAGAACGCGATGGGGGTCATGATTTTCGCCGAACCGAGATACGCGATGGCCGAACTCGAAGAAGGCGATATCTCCGCGCAACTCAACGATTACAACGAATTAAAACGACTCTGCTTACAGATTAAACGCGACCGAAACCCTAGCGTCATCGTTTTCATCGGCACCTGTACCACCGAAATTATCAAAATGGATTTGGAAGGACTCGCGCCGAAACTAGAAGCCGAAATCGGCATTCCCATCGTCACCGCGCGCGCCAACGGACTCGATTACGCGTTCACCCAGGGAGAGGATACCGTACTCGCATCGATGGTGCATAAATGCCCGGAAACGGTGAAACACGAGGAAGAAAAAGAAGAACGGAACGCCATACAAAAACTCCTCACCTTCGGCCGCAAAAAAGAAGAGGTCAAACACGAGGAATCGGAATATAAAGATCATCCTCCTTTAGTATTATTCGGTTCCGTTCCCGATCCGATCGTCACCAACCTTACCCTAGAATTAAAGAAACAGGGTGTGAAAATCTCCGGCTGGCTACCCGCGAAACGCTTCACCGAATTACCCGTCATCGAGGAAGGCTATTATGTCGCTGGGGTGAATCCTTTTCTCTCCCGTACCGCCACAACTTTAATGCGTCGTCGGAAATGTAAACTTATCGGCGCGCCCTTCCCCATCGGCCCCGACGGAACCCGCGCGTGGATAGAAAAAATCTGTTCCGTGTTGGGAGTGGAACCGCAAGGACTGGAGGAAAGAGAGGCGAAAATCTGGGAGAGTTTGGAGGACTATATTCAACTCATTCGCGGTAAATCGGTTTTCTTCATGGGGGATAATCTTCTCGAAATTTCCCTCGCGCGTTTCCTTATCCGTTGCGGCATGACTTGCCCGGAAATCGGCATTCCCTACATGGATAAACGCTATCAGGCGGCGGAACTGGCGTTACTAGAGAAAACCTGTCAGGATATGGGCGTTCCCGTTCCGAAAATTATCGAGAAACCCGATAATTATAATCAGATTCAACGGATTTACGAGTTACAACCGGATTTAGTGATTACCGGGATGGCCCACGCGAACCCGTTAGAAGCGCGGGGAATTAATACGAAATGGTCGGTAGAGTTCACCTTCGCGCAAATCCACGGCTTCACCAACGCGCGCGATATTTTGGAACTCGCTACCCGTCCCCTCCGCCGGAATACGAACCTGAAGGAATTAGGCTGGGATAAGTTGGTTAAGGAGTCCGCGAAAGTCTAGCACTCTTTTAAAGCTGATTAGAATGGTAGGGTGGGCGATGCTCACCCTATTTATTTTTAGGGCATTGGGAGCGAGAAATCTGTAGAAAAAATTATTTTGAAATACCGTTTAAAAATTTCTTTTTTTAAACCGATTTTCTACGATCGATCCCTCAGTTCGATCGCCCCGAAAAACCGAACAATTCTATCCGGTCGAAAATTCATTACCGAAGTCCTCGAAAAAGAGAAACTGTCGTTAGAGGACTTTGTACAATTGGCGAAAATCACGGACGCGATGATAGAAAGAGGGATTTTCTTAGAAAAAAACTCCGTATCTCTGGAAGACTATCGAGTATTTATCCAACATCTCTCGATCGCCCTAGCCCTCTCTGTAACGATCGCCCGCGAGACGATCGCCCTGTTTACCCCCGAAACCCATCCCACCTCGATTGATCGAATTCCCACTCCTGACGGATGCTGGGAAAGCTAGAGTTCCGACAGAATAAAGAGGAAATCGAACGATTTTAGCGTTTTTCAAACTCTTCTGAAACGGTTTAACCCCGGCCGATCGCCGTACCCCGTCATCAAGGCTCGGAAAAATCGTCACGCGCGGAAGTATCCCCGCGATAGAACCCGCACGCGAGTCTATCGTTACGATCTCACGTCTATTACTCTCGAAAATAACGATTTAAAAGGATTTTTTTAGGAGAATCATGAAATATCTAGTCCCCTTCCTCACCCTGTCGATCGCTCTCCCGATCGCCGTCGCCCTTCCCCTCGCCGCGCAGAATGTCCCGTCGCTGTCTCCCTCTCCCCCGCCGAGTTTGCCGATGGTCAATCCGTCGTCCTACCCGGAGTATATGCGCTTGGGTTACGCGGCCATGAAACGGAAAGACTATAGCCTCGCCGCGAATTATTTCCGTCAGGCCCTCTACTATAACCCACAGGATCGGGAGGCGACGATCGCCTACTGGAACGCTAGAGACGCGCTGAATAAACAGAATAGCGGGACCGCCCGACGGGAAAGCGATTACGATCGCTATATGAGAATCGGTTACGACGCGACGAAACGCCGGGACTACAATACCGCCTACGTCAATTTCGAGCGGGCTTTACAGGAACGTCCCGGCAATACCTACGCCACGCAAGCCCTCCGCAACGTTTCCACCTATATCGCCGGCACTGGGGGGCCGAATACGGGGAATACAACGCTATCGAGAACGAATTTCGGGGAATCCCCCTACGATCGCTATATGCGTCTCGGTTACGCCGCCCAACAACGTCAGGATAACGAGACCGCTTACCGGTATTTCCTCGGCGCGCTCTACGAGAAACCGAACGATCGACTGGCAACGCTCGCCGTCCAGAACGCCCAGAACTCGATCGCCCGCGAGAACCAGCAGAACCGCCCCGCCGGACAAACCGTAACCGATTACGATCGCTATATGCAACTCGGCTATGAAGCCACCGAACGGGGCAAATACTCCAACGCGCTCACCTATTTCAATCAGGCGATGCGCGAACGTCCGGGAGATGAATATGCCACCCGCGCGATTCGCAATGTCCGGTCTTATATCGAGTTAGGACGCGCGAACCCTTCTAACCCGTAGGGGTAGCGGCTGGGCGAGGGAGTTTTTCGGGAAAAGGGGAAGGGGAAAAGGGAAAAGACCACTTATCTAATCCCTTCACCTTTCTCCTTTATCCTATTTTTCTGCCCTCTGCCTTCTAAACGCTATAGATACGATGAGTGAGAGAATGCCGGAAAAACAGAATTTTCAGCGAGAGAATCGACGATCGCTCGCGAGATGGATCGCTAGAATTATCCTCTTTTTCCTGATCGCTCTCGGGTTTTCGCTTTTCATCAACCGTTCGGTCGCGCTCGCGCAGATCCCCGATCTCTCCCCCGCGAAGCTGACCCCGTTTCAATGGGCGATCGGTTCCGAGAGTGACGGGAGTAGTATCCAGACGGGAAAGGTACGTCTCGACGGACGGACTCTATTCCGGATCGCGGTTCCCCCGATCGAGCGCGAGAATCGGGATAGCGAACCCTCGCCCCTCCTGGAACGGATCGCGGCGATCGAGAACACCCTACAGGAGAGTATCGGGATTCCCGGCCGGCAGGGTTTACCGGAAGTGACTTTCCGAACGGACGCGAGTAGTAATCTGCCCGTCCTCTTTATCGGCGATCGCTACCTGATGACCGTTACCACCCTCGACGCGCGGCTGTACGGGTACGAACCGCGACGACTGGCGGAACGTTTAACCGATCTGGTGCGCCAAGGGTTGACCCAAGCGCGACAGGAACGACAACCCCGTTACCTCCTCCGTCAGAGCGCGATCGTTGCGATCGTTTTGTGTCTCTCGCTCGCGGTTCAAATCGCGATCGATCGATACGGACGGAAAGTACAGCGAAAACGGCAAAAACTACAGGAGAGGATTCCCGACCCCGCCGAGATCGTCGATACGATCGCGGAAGAAGATACCTCGATCGAGAATGTCACCCTCGAACAACGGCACGAACAACGCCAACGCCTAGATCTCGCCGATTTACAGCATCGTCTCTTACAAGTGGCGCGATTGGGTCTCTGGATCGGCGCGACACTGTTTATCCTCGGTTTATACCCTCACACGCGCCCGTTACAACCGTTTCTGCTCTCCACTCCCCTGAAACTATTGGCGATCGCCGCGGGCATTTACGCCGCGATCCGGGCCAGCGATCTCTCGATCGATCGACTGACGCGGGTAGTGGTTCGGGAGCGATCGGGCGATGTCCGCGAGCGAGAGCGTTTGAATTTACGTTTCTCCACCTTCTCGGGGGTTCTCAAAAGCGTGAACGCGGTAATTTTAGTCAGTTTCGGCATTTTATCCGCTCTCTCGCTCGTCGGAGTGAACGTGTTCCCCTTGCTGGCCGGCGCGGGACTTGTCGGTTTAGCCATCTCTTTCGCCGCTCAAAATTTAATCAAGGACATCATTAACGGATTTTTCATCCTACTCGAAGATCAGTACGCGGTGGGGGACGTGATCGCCGTCGATAGCGTCTCCGGGTTAGTCGAGAATATGAACCTCCGCATCACCCAGCTACGGGATGGCGAGGGACAACTGATCACCGTGCCTAACAGTAATATCTCGATCGTGCGAAACCTTTCTAAAGATTGGTCGCGGGTAGATCTTACCGTCACTCTAGCCTACGGAACCGATCCCGATCGGGGGTTAGCGGCGATCGAGAGAGTGGCCCGACAATTCGCGCGAGATCCGCGGTGGCGCGATAAAATGCCGGAACCGCCGGAAGTATTAGGAATCGATCGACTCGATCACGAGGGAATTCTCATCCGCGTGTGGATCAAAACCCTTCCCCTACAACAATGGTCCGTAGCGCGCGAATTCCGTCGCCGTCTCACCCTCGCTCTCGACAAAGAGGGATTATCGATCGGTATGCCGCGCCAGTCCCTTCAGTTCAATAGCTCCCTAGATCTCGACGGGGAAACATCGACAAGAAACAATTAATAAATTCGTAGGATGGGTTAGCGATAGCGTAACCCATCACCCAATGCGGGAAATTTCTCCGAATTTAGGAGGCTCGATTTTTGAAATACCAGTAGAGATTGGCGACGGTGAAATCTGGGACTTCTTCCCAATTGGACGGCGCGAGGGCTTTATATTCTGAATTTACAGCCTGTCGGGTAATGTACTCCTCGTGGGGTTTCCGTAGGGACGGATCGACTAAAAATTTTACTTGATCCCGTAGAGAGTGAAAATGGGATTTCGGTTTCAAGTTCTCGTAAAGGGATTGTTCGGGAAGGGGTTCGATAATCTGGATTTCCGCGGGTGCGTCCTCGGGGGTTTCCGCTTCGAGGTTTGCTAGTTCTTGTTGTTCGGCGGGAGATAAGGAACGCGTGAATTCTACATTGTTTTTCCAATATTCCAGTGCGAGAACATCTTGATTGTTCAATCGGAGAATTTCGGGAGCAAGAAAATCTAATTCTTCTTCTGACCGACATTTATTTAGTAAATGTAAGGATTCTTGACGAATTTGTTTCTGTTGTTTAGAAACACGATCGCCGATAGTTTCGACACTGCCTTGTAATTGATAAGTTAGGGTAATTGCCTGATCGATCGCCCACGAACACTCTTTGATCCTAATCTGTCCCGCTACACTCGTATCTTGCAAAAGTAACGGGTTATTATAATCGGCTAAAGCATCATGGAGCATCTTTTGAGCATTACCTAGACTCATATTTCTTAGATTTGTATCCGTCATCGTTAGTGCATCTCTTATGTAAATAAGAGCTTGCATAAAACGCCCGTAAGCTTGAGCGAGTATCGTGCGATGATGGAGAAATTCCGTATGAACAGCAACCTGATCGATCCGTTGTAAAATCTCATCGCTCCGCACGTACAAAGCCTGTTTTAAATCAATAAAGCCGCCTTTTACCTCGATTTTTAGCTGTTTAATGTCCTCTCTTATTTTGAAAGTTTGATAGAGATTAACGGCGGATAAGGCGACTACCGCAACAGTTCCCACCCCGATTAACGCGGTAGATGCCTGTAAAACTCCGACACTAGCTTGAAGTTCATTTAACATCGCGTAAGTTTTTTGAAAACCTCTATGGGTTTGCATCATTTGCGCGCCTCCCATGATAAAGTTCGAGGCGAGTTGCATCGGGGCGGTTATCGGATTAAAATTATTGGCAACTCTAGCCACGGCTACAAATCGCCCTGTCGCGACATCCCTTGCGATAGGCATAACAAATCCCGCCGCATCTTTTACTAATACATACTTACCAGCATCGAGCATCGCTTGCACCGCGGGAGTGAAAAGTAAAAAACTCATAAAGCCTCGTATGGGTTTTCACAAATATCGGATATAACTAAGATAACAGGATCGACAGGACAATGATCACCGATGAACGAAGAATTTAAAGCCTTTCAAAAATTACTCGACTCGACGGATCAGCTTCTCGCGGGTGACTATAGCTTTCTCGACTCGGTAGAAATACGGGGGTCGGCCGAAAAGGTGAATAAATCACTTCAACCTTGTTTACAACAACTCAAAATTTATGCGAATCAATTTCAACCATTTATCAAAGCCTGTTTTGATGAGTTAGATCGGGCGGAAGATGTTTGGAATAGTAAACAGAGAATTCTTGACTTCCCTACTCTAACTATTTGGGAAAAATCAGGAGAAATCGCTGGACTCGATATTCAAATTCAAACAATCGGACAGGAATGTAAGCGAGTAGCTTTTGAAGAAGCCCGTTCGTTAGTGTCCGATATGATCAAAGGAATCAAGCAGACTCATTTTATCGATGTTAAAAACAAGAAAGAAAAAATCGATCTTGGCTGGGGAGATAAAGATAATTTTAACAAAACCATTTCAGGATATATCAAGGCTTACTCGGAGGATATAGAAAAAGTAGTTAACGAAAATTTCAAAAAAATACTATTAAAGTATTCATACTCTCCGGTCAGTTCGGGAATAGTTTCTGATCACATGAATGTATTAGACAAAGATAGTTATTTGAAATTTAAACAAGATTACGATAGGATAAAGACCTCGTTTCAACAGTACGTCAACAATATTCTAGGCGTGAATTTTCAAGAAAATAAGATTACTGGCGTTATTTTTGTACTCGCTACAGGCGATATTGCTAATTGGAAAAACAAATCAGGAAATATCACTTGGAAAGAAATCGAAAGCTTTGGAACATCTTTTCAAAAAAGTGTAGAAAATAAAATCGAGCGTTTGTTCGATCATCGAATGAACTTTACCAAACATTCATTACAGTTACTTTTGAAAAATTATAACGATCTCCTAGAAAAACAATCTCGTTATCGGCAAGAAACGCCAGAACAACGACTCGCCGAGAAAGCGTGGATCGATCGACAGCGGAAAGGATTACAAGAAATCCAAGCAAGATTAGACGAGATCCTGAATTAACCTACCGTAATAATCTAACAATAAATCGCCCGATCGATCTAAACACGATCCGAACGCGATAATTCCCTCCTCGTGTCCGCTCATCACGAGAATCTGCTGATCCACTAACCCCTCTTCCCGACATAAACGGATAATTTCCTCCGCCATTTCCGGGGTTCCGTAGGCGACATTTTCCCGCGTCGTCGGCACTCGATACATCAACCTTTCCCACAGTAAACGATGATGGATATGGATCACCGCGTTCGTATGCGGATTCGCCTCGTAAATCGCGGCGTGGGTGAGCGCTTCCGACGACGCTTGAATCGGTCCCTCACAAGTCACCCTATTCCTTTTCCAATCGTAATCGATTACCGTCGTGTAATGGGATTCATCCAACTCCGGAATCCCTCCCGTACTCGTTCCCGAAATGATAAACTGTCGATCGATCTCCCCCCGTACACTCACATTCCCGAAACCGATACCATTCTCGTACTTCCCGATTAACCCCAACTGAAAAAGCTTATTCCGCCAAAAATTTAACCCTCGAATCGAAGAAAACTCCAACGGTTCCGCGGGGTTCCAAACACAGTGATATTTAACGTACCCTTCATCGATCGTCATGAGGTTTTCTGAAAATATTCGGGATAATTTTTACAAACTTGGCGAACAAAATTCTGGAGATAGTGCGGTGGGGGAGGCGAGGGATTATTTTTAATCACCCGCGAGAAAATCGGCAGAACCTCCGTATCCAGCGCGGGACGGAACAGATCGATCGGTAGGATTAAATCGGAACCGTCGCGCACATCGATCGAATCCCCGTTATCCCCCGATATTAATAATAACGGACGCGCCCAGATCGACGCTCGATCGGCGATAACCTGAATCACCTCGGCGTAGAGCGCGCTATCCTGGCAGGATAAACAAACAATCTGATTCGGATAGAATGAACTCATAGAACGGGAGTCAGAAGATAAAACCGATCGAGATCGATCGTCTGTAATCGTTTATAGCCGATGGAGAAGCGCGATGACAACGAAAGCCGTATCCCACTTCAAAGACCTCTACGAGAAAGATTTCGTCGCGTGGGCGGATGAGACCGCTGAACAATTGCGACGGGGCGAGATAGATGGATTAGATTGGGAACATATCATCGAGGAGATCGAGGGATTAGGAACTAGCGAGAGACGTAAAGTAGATAGTTACCTAGCACAGCTATTAATCCATCTCTTACTTTACCAGTATTGGGAAAGCGAGCGGGAGTGGTGCGCGAGAGGCTGGAAAGACGAGATCGGCAACTTTCGTCTAGAATTAGAGTTTTCCTTGGAGTCAAGGACGCTTTATAACTACTTTTTGCAGAAAATCGACATCGTTTACCCGAAATCGGTCAGACGGGTTATCGAAAAAAGCGAGTTACCCGCGAGTACCTTTCCCGAAACCTGTCCTTTTACCCCCGAACAGTTGCTCGATAACCAGTTTTTTCCCCCCGTCTAGCGATTAGCTCTCTCGGATCTCCTGACTCCTAGTTCCTCAAATCGCCGAAGAAACCTCGAAACCGGCCATCTCGCGGAATCGGATCTCGTCGCGCTGGGGATCGGCCCGACTAACCTGCACTTGAAAGCGATCGCCCAGAGACACCGATCGCTCGAAACGATGGGGCAATTCTAACCCCAACTCTTCCAACAAGATCAGCCCCAGATTTTCATCCTCGCGTAACCAGCGCAAAACCAGCGCGTGCCACACCTGATCCCCCTGTCGCCGCAAAAATTCCAGACTCCAGTAACGATTCGTCTGCCGTTCCACCGAGGTCGCCTCCTGAGCGGAACTCGCCACACTGTAGAGAATTTCCTGCATTCTTTCCCGTGTAAAAGGCAAAGGATCGCCCCGGCGATGGGCTTTTAGCTGAAAATGGGTCAAAAGATCCGTGTAGCGGCGGATCGGCGACGTTACCTGCGAGTAAACATCCAATCCCAAACTGGCGTGACGATTGGGGGTAATACCCATCTCGCTCCGGGGCATACAACGACGGACGGCACAGGAGCGCACCGGCCCCGCGGGAAGGAGTAATAATTCCTCGTCGGGGGGTAACTCCGGCTGGGGTTGGCCGCGGAAGGGGACGGGAAGATCGTGTTCCTGACAGTAGCGGCCCGCGACTTCCCCGGCGAGAATCATCATCTCCGCGACCAACTGCCGCGCGCGGGAGATTTCCAGTAAGTCCACCGTTACCTCGCCGTCCGGTTTAACCTTGATCGTGGATTCCGGCATCTGGATATCGATCGCCCCCCGCGATTTCCGCCAACTCCGACGCAGTTTCGCCGTTCGATCGAGAATCCCGATCTCCGGTTCCGCTTGAATATCGAGGTGTAGCATCTCGTCCACGTCCTCGTAAGTCAGGCGGTAGGTGGGTTTGACCGTACTGGCGTGAATCTCGTAGGATTCGACCTCCCCCGTCTCGTCGAGAGTCACCGCGAAACTAAGAGCCGGGCCGATCCGTCCCTGCACCAAACTCATCGGCCCGGTGGCCAACTCCGGCGGGAACATGGGGATCATCCCCGTGGGTAGGTACAGACTGGTACTACGTCGGCGCGCTTCTAGGTCTAATTCGTCGTCCGGGAACACCAAACGACTCGGATCGGCGATGTGAATCCAGAGACGATGTTTTCCGTCCTCTAGGGATTCCACGCTCAATCCGTCGTCGATTTCCTCGGTACTCTCATCATCGATCGTGTAAATTTTCTGACCCGTGAGATCGAGTCGATTCTTGTCCGGATCTGCGGGGGGATCGGTCAAACAAAGGCGGGCCACATCAAGTACCTTCTTGGAAAAGTGAACGGGGTACGAACTGCGTCGGAGAAACAGATTCTCGTGGGGACTCCACCACTTTAACTCGATTAATAATTCTCCGGCGGCTTCCGGTGTCGCGGGACGGGCGATCGAATTGAGAATTTCTACCGCGGCCGAGGATTTCTGTTCGGGCTGTAAAACGAATCGTTCGAGGGCTTCTAAACGGGATCGATCGCTTTCCGACCATTCTACCGTTTCCCCGGCTATCGCTTGACGGACGCGTTCTAGAAACGCTTCTTTCTCCCGTTGACGCTGTTGTTCGACAGTTAACTGATGCTTGATCTCCTCGACCTGATTGGCCGAGCGCGGTTCGTACCCGTCCCCTTTATTTTTAAAATAAATTTTGTCCTCGCTCAGAAGACAATGCGCGGCGTAACAGAGGGGCGGACTTTTCTCGGAAAATAAAATTCCCGCCATTTCCTCCGGGGTGACTTGCCCTCCCTCCTCGATCAACAATTCCCACGCCACCTCTAAACTAGAGGGATCGAGATAAGGATGAGTTTGTTTAAGAAACTCGGGAATATCCTTATACGTGTAGGGGCCACCACCGGCGATGTAATCGAACCGCTGGGGCCGGAGTTTGTGCGGGTGTCCCTCCGCGTCGATCACGATCCAATCCTTTTTTCCTTCCGGGCGATCGAGTACCGCTAATCGTCTCTCGCCGTTGATCCTGAATTCGATGAGCGTTCCCTTATCCACTGATTCCTGTACCGCCTAAACCACATCTATTACCTCCTATCATCGTTCATTTTTCGATTCCCCCGCAAGGGGTAGACGGCCGGTGAGGGAGATGAGAGAGGTGAGGGGGATGAGGGAGATGAGGGAGTTTTTCGGGTAAAGGATGAAGAAAGCTATTTTCTCTTTCCCCTTTTCCCCTTCCCCTTTCCCCTTTTCCCTATCGCTTCCGATTCCGGGGGTTAAAAATCTCGCTGAATCCCTCCCCTAATAGCGATAAACCGACCACCATCGTCGTCATCGCTAACCCCGGAAAGAGAGTCGTCCACCAGATGCCGGTAGAAAGGTCGGCGAGAGCTTCCTTGAGATCGTGACCCCATTCCGGGACTTCTTCCGGTAATCCCAAACCGAGAAAGCCCAAACCGCCTAAAACGAGGATCGAATCGGCCGCGTTGAGGGTAAAGAGGACGGGGACACTCTGGACGACGTTGAGAAAGAGATATTTCGAGAGGATACGGGTGGGAGTCGCGCCGATCGCCCGCGCCGCCTCGATAAAGAGTTCGTTTTTCACGCTGGTGGTCTGGTTTCGCACCACCCGGAAATATTGAGGGATATAGGAAATACTCACGGCGATCGCCACGTTCAAGATACCCCGACCGAGAACGAAAGCCAAGGCCACCGATAACAGTAACCCCGGCAGGGTGTAAAGGGTATCCATGAGAAAGAGGAGAATTCGATCGACCCGTCCCCCCAGATAGCCGCTAATCAACCCCAACGGCACACCGACGAGCAGGGATAACCCGGTCGCCAGAATCACCACCGATAGCGCGGCCCTGGCCCCGAATAGCGTCCGGGAAAACACGTCGTACCCGCGGATATTCGTCCCGAACCAATGTTCCGCGCTCGGCGGTTGGAGGGGATAGTTACTTAAAATATCGGTCGGGTCTTGGATCAGCCCGATCGATTGCAAAACCGGGGCGAAGAGAGCGATCGAGACGAAAAAAAACGTGATAATTAACCCGGCCCACAGTAAACGCGCGGACAGGTTCGGTTCTAACAAACGGGCGATCGGTTTAAGTGTGGTCATCGGGAAATACCGGCGCGATTCGCCGTCCATTGTAAGGGACGATACCGACCCGACACAAGCGATATCGCTCCCGCGACCGATGCGGCGATCCCCGCGAACCACGGGTCGATCGACTCCCGAAGACGGTGTTTTTCACCGAGTTATTCGGGCTACAATGGGGAAGTAGCCAGATCGAGGGAGGTACGGGAATGACGGTCACGAGCTTCATTCAACGAGATATTTCGATGTTTACCGACGATGATGTCGCTAATTTAGCGGCGCGATTAGAACGCGACGACTACAGCGATCCCTTCGAGGCCTTGCAGGATTGGCATTTATTACGGGCGATCGCCTTTCAACGTCAGGAACTCGCGGAACCCTATCTCTATCTCCTCGATCTCGAAGCCTACGACGAGGCTTGATCCGGATCTTCGTCTATAGGCTCGCGCGCTTAAGAGGGCGGAAGTTCGCCGAATTGTTGTCGATAACGCTGTAATAAAGCTTCCGCCTCGCTTAAGCGTTGTTGTGTCTCTTGTAGTTCGCTCTCGGTTTGCTGTAACTGTAACTCGGCGGTCTGACGGGCGATCGACTCTTCCCGCAGTGCCGTGGCTAACTCGTCGGGAATTAGTAACTTTTCTCCCGTTTCCTGACGGTAGAAGGCGATTAATTCCCCGTCCACGGCTAGACGGAGTTGTAACGGTTGACTGCAACCGTCGGTGATGGGTTCGTAACGTTCTCGATCGAGTCGATACCCGATCAGTTTTTCCGGTATCCATTCCCCTCTCGGATCGAATAACCAGTATTCCTCGACCCCTAACTGTTCGTAAAGATTCTTTTTAAACTCCAGATCTTGATTTCTCGTTCCCGCGGAAGTCATCTCGAAAATCACTTTCGGGATCTGTTTTTCTTCCCAGAGTTTATAGTTATCCCGTCCTCCCCTCTCCACGTCGAAAATCACCATCACGTCGGGCGCGACCCGCAGTTTCGGGAATCCCTGACTATAGTATAGGAATTGATCCGCTAACACCGTCGCCATTCGATCGCTCAAGTATTGCTTGAGGACTTCCAGGGTCGTCAAGATGGCGTAGAGATGACTATAGGACTCGGCCAAGGGTTCACCGTCAGAACTCGGATAGACAATTTCGGGAGGGGAATCAATGCTTATCATAGTGGAGGAGTGGGGAGATGGGGAGTCGGGTGTCGGGTGTCGGGTGTCGGGAGATGGGGAGTGGGAAATTAATTTAGAGAGGAGATACAGCCTTTCTCGTAAAGGTGAAGTACATACCAACCCTTACCGCTAAAAGATTCCAACCGCGAGAACGTACCTTATGTATCTGAGAAAGGCTGTAGTTTCGGGCAACAATCGAGAGTATAGAGAAAATTACTTCCTACTCCCTACTCCCTACCCCCCACACCCCACACCCTACCCTGCCACCTCCCGATCCTAACCGAGAAATTTAACTAACTCCTCTAGTTTCTGCCAGGCCGCGCCGCTATCGAGAATTTCCCGCGCTCTCTCTAAACCCGATCGATGATCGCCGAAAGGAACCACTTCCCCCACCTGTAACGCGAGAGACGCGTTAATCGCCACCGCGTCCCGTTGGGCGATCGTTCCCGCCCCTTTTAGCACATTTTTGAGAATTTCGGCGTTTTCGGGTACTTCCCCGCCTTTTAGGTCGGTTAAACTCGCCTTAGAACAGCCGATTTTTTCGGGATCGATCTCGCCGGAAATGACCTCGCCGTTGTTTAATAGCGCGACATCGGTGATATCCCCCAATCCCACCTCGTCGAGTTTTTCCCGTCCGTGGACGATGATCGCTTTCCCGGTTCCCAATCGGGCCAGACTGGTGGCGATCGCTTCTAGGAATTGGCGATCGTACACACCGATTACCTGTCCGGTGGGACGGAGGGGATTCACGAGGGGGCCGAGAAGATTGAACACCGTCCGGACTTTAAGGGTTTTGCGGAGGCCGGCGACACTTTTGAGGGCGGGATGCCAACCGGGGGCGAAGAGAAAGGTCACTCCCACCGCGTCGAGGGCTTCTGACCCGCGTTCGATCGGCGCGGCGAGATTGACCCCTAAATATTCCAACACGTCCGCGGAACCGACTTTACTGGAAGCCGATCGATTGCCGTGTTTGGCCACTTTTACCCCCCCGGCCGCGGCCACAAAAGCCACCGCGGTGGAGATATTAAACGTGGAAGCGCCGTCACCTCCCGTCCCGCAGGTATCGATCACGGGGACGGCGTGGGATTTCCGTTCCTGTACCCGCGATTGTGCCTGTAAAACCCGCGCCATTCCCGCGAGTTCGTCCGCGGATACTCCCTTGGCTTGCAGGGCGGCTAGAATCGCGCCGGAGAGGACTTCGGGAATTGTTTCCGTTAACCATCCGGTCATTAATTCTTCCGCCCGATCGAGGGAAAGGGAGTTTCGATCGAGAAGTTGTTGCAGTAGGCCGGGCCAGTCTTGATTCGTCATCGGTGTTGAAGGTATCGGGAGAGATTCGATCGATCGTTCGGTGCGGGACGGGAATTTATTGTTTCGACTCGACAAATCGTTTCCGTAAGGATTCAACCCGTTTTTTAGCGACGCTATTATTCGGATCGTATTTCAAGGTTTCCTCGTAGGTTTCTACCGCTTTGACGACCATCTGTTTCCGCTCGTAAGCGTTGCCGAGATTATTGAGAGCGATCGTGTATTCCGGATAGAGTTTGAGCGCTTCTTTATAGTTCCGGATAGCGAGGTCTAACTGTTCCTGTGCGAGATAGGAGAAACCGAGGGCATTGTAAATTAAGGCTTTATTCTCCGTCTCGACTTCCTCTTCCTCGCTGGTTTTCAGGGCTTTCTGTAAGAGACCGATCGCCTGCACGTAGAGTTTTTTGTCGAGATAGAGACTTCCTAACGCGTAGTATTCCTTGGCGGTTCCTTTTTCTTTTTGTAGTTTCTTTTGGAGTTTATTAAAGGTGCCTTCTACTTGCCGGGTTTTGATGATTTGAATAACGACGAAAACCCCTAAGCCGAGCAGGAAAATGAGTAGCCCGGAGACGTAAATTATCGGGAGAGTATCTTCCATACCGATCGAACTATACTTTTCTATTTATGCCTTTAAATTATAACAGCAGTGGGGAATCGCTCATCGATCGACCTTCAGCCCCCAGTAGATCGCCCGTTCCTCCAACCAGCCGGAAGAGCGCAGACGCTCGATCTCCCGGTTCACCCGCTCCCGTAAATCCTGGTACTGCAACCCCCGCGGCATGACGACCCCCAACGCGGTTAACTGGAGTTCGACGGGTAATTGTCGGTAGCGGGGATGTTCTCGCGTCCAACCGCTCAAGACGCTATTATCGGCGGAAAAAGCGTCGATCTCGCCTTTTTCTAGTAAATCGAATCCCTCCTGATACGATTTCACCCCGACCATTCGCGCGCCGGGCAGTTCGGAGCGAATGACGGCGATCGTGCTGGAACCTTCTAAAACAGCGATTCTAGCGGTTTTTAATGCCTCTATCCCTTGAATCCCCGGATCTAACACGACAAAACCGGTGCTATCGAGGTAATAGAAGGGACTGAAATCGACGATCCGCGAACGCGCGGGGGTGATGGTAACGCGGGCGATCGTCAGATCCACCCGATCCTCGATCACGGCCTGTAAACGCTCCCGGTTGGTGAGCGGTCGTAGATCGATCGCCTCCACCGAACCGAGTATATCCCCGGCTAGACGTTTGGCGATATCGATCTCGAACCCCTGTAAATTTCCGCTCGCGTCGGTAAAACCGAGGGGGGGAAGATTATTTTTCACCCCGACGATCAGTTTCCCCCGACGGGCGATCGTTTCCAGGTCGGCACTGTTGACCCCGACGGCGGACGCGACCGACAGGGCGATCGCCAGGAACGTCGAGAGAAATCGCGGGAATACGGGAACGGACATTTTCGGCCTCTTGCAGAATTCAGAATTTCTCGTGGGATCGGGAGTCAGGAGGAAGAATTAGAGAATAAGATCGCTAAAAATCCCTAAAAAGTCGAAATATTTTTATAAATTGTGAATTTTGGGATTTTTAGAGGAGAGAAAGGAAATTGTGCTAGAGGTCTTTTCCGGTCGATCGAGACGAGATCTCTCGCGCGATTCGTTTTCGAGGGTATCAAAACTTTAAAAGCTGTCATTATTTAAGATAAATAAGTATTTTCCGCGATTTCTAGCTTTATTATTCTTTACGATTTCTCCTGACTCCTGACTCCTGATTCCCGGCTCCCGGCTCCTGCCTCCCTAACCAAACGACAATTTTTTCATTCCGCGAGAGATTTACTACCGTTTTTCTAGCATTTTTCCGCGCTCGATCGGAACACCCGATCCTCTAGATCTTACCGGGCGCGGATTCGGGAGAGCGACAGCCGGGAAACCCTCGCGAAACCCTCGAAAAATCGAGATCTGAATTCTTTTGACCGATTTTACCGCCTTTGTTGCGGAAAGCGAGCTAACAGCCCCCTGACTCCCGCCTATTGCCTCCCACCCCGATCGAATTCTCGAAAAAATCTAGCGAGAAAATACGAATATTGACCGACGAAATGGGTAAGTTATCCATAGTGAGGGCGCGATCGCCGCCGCTATCTTTCCCAATCGCTATGCACAACGCGGACATGACGACGGAGCGGGATGTAACATCCCAGAAAAAAAACTCGAACGTGAACTGGCACAAGATCTGTCAGATTATGCTCGAACGCGCCTTACCGCTCAATCCTTTTACCACGCATCCGGAAGAAGTCGAACTCGGCGATGACGAGATCTCCTTATCCGTGGAAACCAGAGAGGGAAGGCGTTACACGCGCGGGCAACTTCTCGATCGAGCGCGCCGGGAGTACAACGCGGATACGATCGCCCGTCCGCTCGTCATCGTCGGCCCTCCGGGAAGCGGTAAAACCTTCCTCTTAAATCAAATCGCCTTCTACCTGTTAAAAACTACCGACGCTCTGCCGATCTGGATCGCCGCCTCTTCCCTGGGATCTCTATCCCCGCGCGAGTATCTCGAAGAAAAATGGCTATCGCGAACGGCGAGATCGCTCTCCCTCCCCGACGTGGATTGGACGGGAGAATTCGATAAATTACTCGATAGCGGCAGGGTTTGGTTTTTCTTCGATGGAGTGGAGGACTTTTCTTTCCTGAACGAGTATCGAGCGGGGTGGGCGGATCGAACGCGGGCGCTCCTTTCCTGCCGCTACGGAGCGAGCGCCCTCGATCGGAATTTCGAGGTCTATCGGATTCTTCCCCTCGCCTATCCCACCGAGGTCAAGAAATTTATCGAGCGATGGTTCGCCCGAGATCGCGCGCGATCGACGATCGCCCCCGGAGAAAATAACGGCGAACTTTCACTGGCGGATCTCCTCGGTCGCTCCCTGGAGCGATTCGGTCGCGAGCGTCTGCGGGAATGTCTGGAAACTCCCTTACGTCTCGCCCTGCTGTGTCGTCTCTGGCAGGAATGTCAACCGCATCTACCGACCGCGAGAGCCGGTTTGTACCGTCGTTTAGTCCGTCAGTTCTATCAATGGCAGGCGGAAATCGTACCGACCGCGCCCGAACACCAGCAACAACTAGAATGGGCGCTCGGTAGATTAGCCTTACAAGCCTTACTGTCGGAGGAACCGTTATCCGATCGACAGGTATCCGACGCTTTCGAGAACAATCCCTCTCTCGTGTCCCTGGCGATACGTTTGGGTTGGTTAACGACCTTCGTTCCCCCCGGCGGCCATGCCGGCGAAAAAGGGTACGCCTTTCTCGACGAGGCTTTTCGAGATTATTTCGCCGCCACGGCGATCGAGGACTGGCGTTTTTTCCTGCCCGAACTTCCCGCCAACGGCAACGAGATCCCCGCCCCTTTCCCGGCGTTCGAGGAACGGTGGAAACGGGTTATCCTGTTTTGGTTGGGCAACGAGAAGCGATCGGAACGGGAAAAAAGCGCTTTCCTCGACGCGTTAACCGATTTTCAGGATCGCTGTGGTTCCGGAAATCTCTACGGAAAACGCGCTCACTTTCTAGCGGTGGCGGGATTGGCGGAGTTCGATGTCCACGAACGCGCCACGGCGATCGTCCAACAGGTGACGCGATGGGCGTTCGAGGAGCGCCACCTACCGGCCCCGCTGGTAGAAGGGGCGAGAAACGCCCTCCGGGAAAGCGATCGGGATCTGGCACTCGACGCGTTACTCGATCGCTTACCCCTCGAAGGGGAGATCCCCAAAGACCTCCGCGGTGTTCTCGAAAAAATCGGGAGCGGTCATCCGCGGGCGATCGCCGCGCTGACGTTCCGCCTGGAAAACGCGGGCGAGATCGCCGATAAATGCCAGATCGCGGAAATTTTAGACCGGCTCGAACCCGGGCATCCCCTCGTCCTCCAAACCCTCCTCTCGATACTGGAAACCGCGACCGACGACGAACCCCGTCATCTCGCCCTCTCCTCCTTGGAACGCTTGGGCAAGGCCGAATCTCCAACGCTCGTCGCCCTAGCCCGTTTATTACAGACCGGATCGCCCTCGATCGCCCGGCGAGCGTTCCTCGCGTTGGAAACGATCGGCCGGGGCAACGCGACGGCGATCGCCACCCTCGTCCAACTGATCCGGACAACCCGCGATCCCCTGGTTCACTGTCAGGCCGCGGAGAGTTTGGAACGGATCGACCCCGGCAACCCGACGGCGATCGCGGTGCTGGCGAGATTGCTACAAACGGCCACGAGCGAGGATATCCGTCAACAGGCCGTGTACCGTCTCGGCGAGATCACCCCCGGCAATCCCGGGGCGATCGCCGCGCTGGTGAATCTATTAGCGGTATCGCGAGATGGATATACCGCGTGGCTGGCGATCAGTAGTCTGGGGAAAATCGGCGCGGGTAGCCCCGAGGTGATCGAGACGTTGGCGGAATTGGTGCGAACGTCCGATCGGGCGTTACTGCGTCGGGAAAGTCTCGATAGTCTCGTCAAAATCGCGCCCGATCACCCGATCTGCACCCGCGCCCTGATCGCGTTGATCGACTCCGACGAGGGGGAATCGACCGGTCGGGAAGCGGCGGAAACCCTCGGCCGGCTCGATCCGGGCAATCCCGAGGCGATCGAGGCGTTGAGCGCCTTTCTCAAGAACTCGGACGACGATTTCACCCGACGACAGGCCGCGGCCAGTTTGGGGACGATCGATCCGGGCAATCTGGAAGCGATTCACACCCTGGTCCGTCTGGCCCGATCGGCCGAGGCTCGGGACCTTCGCGAGTTAGCGGTGCAGAGTCTGGGCGAGATCGGCACCGATAACCCGGCGGCGATCGCCACGTTAATTCGCTGTTTACAGACCGAACGCGATCCCCGGATTCTCAAACAAGCGGCCCGGAGTTTGGGCGGAACCGGCCGGGGACACCGAGAGGCGATCGCCGCGCTGTCGCGGTTGTGTCGATCGAGCGTCGAGGAAGCGACCCGTTTACAGGCGGTCGAGAGTTTAATCCAGATCGTCCCGAGGGCGGGAATCGGCGATATCGTCCGGGAGATGGCGGCCTATTCGTCAGATCCCCCGAATAACGCGCTCTCTTTCCCCGATCGGCCCGATCCGGTCATCCAGACCCTTCTCTGGAAATGCTCCCGGCAGATTTCCTACACCGAGTTCTATCGCGCCTGGCACCACCCGGCCCGAAAAACAGCGCCGATCGTTCCCGCGCGGGATGATTTCGCCACTCTCCTCTCCGGGCTGTCGGGGGAGTTACCCGGCGATACCCGTTTCCTGTGTATCGATAGCGCGTTCCTGCTCGATATCGAGCGTCCCGTGGTCGATATCTACGATCAGATGCTGGCGCAAAATTGCCCCCCCTTCGAGTACGGCATCCCCGAAACCCTGTCGAAACTGCGTCTGTATTGGAACAACCTACGCCGCGAGCGGGAAGAAACCCGGTTGATCTGGGTATTTTACGAGAATCCCCTACAGGCGGAGGTTTTTTCGGCAGATTTCCTCGCCGCGCTGAGTAAGTTTCCGGGGGATATCTGCTTGGTAACGGAACGGGAGGTCGATTTTCCCGTGATCTTCTCGCCAAAAGCCCCCCGATCGCTTCTCCAGTGGGTTCGAGAAAATTCCCGACAAAAAGTTTGACAAGATCGGGATCGTGTGGTTATAATAGGAAATGTGACAAAAATGGGATTGTAGTTCAATTGGTTAGAGCACCGCCCTGTCACGGCGGAAGTTGCGGGTTCGAGCCCCGTCAATCCCGTTCTAATTTCTCCGAAAAACAAATTCGTAGGGTGGATTAGCAACGCGTAATCCACCAAAACCAACGCGTGACCCACCGAAAACAACACGTGACCCACCAAAAATATTGCGGTTCCCACCGAAAACATCGATCGGCCCGCGTTAATGATTAATCGTTCGATCGAGCGTACTGGTGACGGTTTACTAGGGATTATCGACGTTTAATAACTTTCTAACCTCGCTCATAGATAGAGATGGTTGATTCGATTCTTCCTGTTTAGCGGTTCGGAGATCGAGCAGATCCTCTACATCTTCTAAAAGTTCTTGAAGTTGTAGAAACTCCTCGTAAGGAATCACGGCGAATCGCGGTTGACCGTCTTCGGGGATGAATTCGGGATGTAGATTAATCATAGCGATCGTAGACCGTAGACCGTAGGGTGGATTAGCAACGCGTAATCCACCAAAAAACAACGCGGAACCCACCGAAAACCTGAATCGGCCCGCGTTTTAATCATTCCATCGGGTATCGGGTGGTGGATTAGCGAAGCGTAATCCACCCTACGCTTACGTCGATTCTATCGCCTGCCGAACCTCCTCGACACCGACCCCGAAAATCCCGGCGAGCGCTTCTAAAAGGCTGTCGTCTTTCGTGTCTTGATAAAAACGTCCGAGATTGCGGAGAGAAATCCCTAACCCGTGTCGATCGTTAAATTCGGCCGTAATCTGTAGATCTAGCAGATAGTTAGCTTTCGCTTCTTCCATTTCTCCTAAAGCTTCGGCTACTTTTCCCAAGTGAAAATAGGTGCCGGCTTGGTTATAGCGATCGCCGAACTCGACATAGATAGCGAGAGCCTGTCGGTAATTCTCTCGC
>NZ_JBAFSM010000035.1:0-57133 GCF_036688125.1 Pannus brasiliensis CCIBt3594
TCGTTCAATTTAGCTATCGATCACAGTATACCTCATCTTTGTGAGAAAGGCTGTATCGTTTCTTTGTAGTCTCTAGTTAGTGCCATAATCTGTCAGGGTTTTTATTTAGATTTTCGCTGGTTTCGAGTTGATTTTTGTCCCCGTCTGCCTTCTGACTTCTGCCTTCTTGGAAGCTATACCTGTGGCGATTCCCAGGGCGAGATCAAGCCGTCTCCCTCGACGCGTAACCAGCGGCCGCGCCAGTATACCCGTTGTCCGAAAGCGCCGGCAAACCAGACGATCGGACTGAGGAGATCCCGGATGGGTAAAGCCCATAGCCATTTCAACAAACCGAAGGCTTTGAGATAATAAATCGAAATTAATACTTGAGCGAATCGGACGACGATCGCAACCCCCACCAGACCGATCGCCCACGACGCGAAACCGGACACCAATAAAAGGGGCAAACCGAAAACGATCCCGTGACAGAAGATGATCGTGTAGTATTGCGCTCCCCGATTAAAGCGGATCGTTCGCGCCCAGCGTAGTTCGCGACGGAATACCTCGCCGATTCCCTCGCTCCCCGTCCGCGCGTCCAGCACGTAGGGAGAGAGTTCCACCCGATAGCCCGCCTCGGCCGCCCGTTTGCCGATATTGTAATCGGAACCGATGCGGTTGAAGTGTAGGCCGCCGTAGTCCGCTAAAGTCGATCGACGGGTGGCGATCGTCGCTCCCACCGCGAAACGTAATTCCCCATCGATCGATCTCGCGATCAATAAACTGGGAATAAAATCGAAACAACGACCGAAAGAAGCGATCGCCGCGCCCGTCGATCGGGGTTCGTAACCGATAAAAGTACACGTCACCATCCCCACCCGACTATCCGCTAAAGGACGCGTCACCGTGTCGATATAACTTGGATGTACCCGAATATCACTATCCGCGAAAATTAACGTATCGTAGCGGGATTCTTCCAGTAAATAACTAAGACTACTATCCTTATAATTCGTGCCGCGGGGAACGAGACCGATGAAAAGGCGGACTCGATCGCTATAGGTTTCGGCCAACTCTCTCACCACGGGAACCGCGGGATCGTCAGGGGAAACGATGCCGAATAGTACCTCGTAAACCGGATAATCTTGATTACACAAAGATGACCAATTCTCGCGCGCTTCCGCGTCCAGACCGCAGACGGGAACGAGAATCGATACGGGGGGTCGATCGAGCGGGCGATCGGGTAACGATGGCGCGGTGGTGAAAAAACGGTAGACAGCCAGCGCGCAGGCTAGATAAAACCCGATCGAGACGAGAATAAAAACGCTCAATAAGATTTCTATCGGTAAAATCATAGAGCCTCCCGTTTATCATCCTCGATTTGACCGTAGTTCAATTTAATCTGACGATCGCAGAAAGAAAAGTATCGATCGTCGTGACTGATGACGAAAATGGTTTTCCCCCGCGCTTTCAATTGCGGCAGGAATTCCAGGTAGAACCAATCTTTAAAACCCGGATCTTGATCGGCCGCCCATTCATCGAACACGTAGATCGGCCGGTCTTCTAAATGCGCGCCCAGTAATGCCAAACGTTTCCGCTGTCCGGTCGAGAGCGCGGTCGTCGAGAGTTTGCCCTCGGAAACCGTTACTTTTTTGTCAAGTTTTAATTGTTTTAAATATTTATCGATCGAACCCCCGTCGGTCACGCCTAAAAGACGCTCGAACAGGTAAAAATCCGCAAAGACCGCCGAGAAATGTTGTCGGTACCATTCCCGATTTCCCGCGTCGATCGGCTGTCCGTCGAAAATAATCTCGCCCTCCTCCGGCGCGTACAATCCGGTTAAAAGTTTGGCCAGCGTTGATTTGCCGCTCCCGTTACCGCCGGTGATAAAAACTAATTCTCCCGGTCGCCAATCGAGATCGATCGGGCCGACAACGAACGGGGTTTCTTCTCCCTCCACCGGATAGGAATAAGTAACCCCTTTAAAATGCCACGTTTGCCAATCTTGGTGGATCGAGTCGGGTGGAGTCCCGTTTTCGGCGCGTTCTTGTAGGGAGAGATTTAACGACTCGATTTTACGGAGCGCCACTTTCACCCGGCCGAACACGGGGAGCGATCGGAAGATATTATCCATCGGTAGCATCAGGTACGTGAACGTGATCACGTATCCCGCCATCGTTTGTAGGTTAAAACTCATCCACTTCGGTAGGGCGAAAAGGACGAAACCGATCGAGAAGAAAAAGATCAGTTTCCCCCAACTAGAGGTAGCCGTGAATAGCATCAACCCGTGACTACTATGGCGACGGAAAGCGTCCGCGCTCGATCGCAGATCTTTTTCTAAAAAATCCTGTCGCCGTCGGTAATTAAGCTTTAATTCCTTCGTTCCCTCGGTCAAAGCGCGGAAATCGCGGAACAGTCGATCGCCGTCCTCGCGCGCCATCGCCAGAAATTTCTGCCCCCGTCGTAAAAGCCACTGACAGCTACCCATCGCCACCACCATCAACAAACTGACGACGACAAATACCTGCCAGGATAACCAGATGATATAGATTAAACAACCGATGACGATCGCCAGATCGATGCACAAAAAAGGCACGAACTTCACCGCGTCCGCGACCGATTGGATATCCTCCGTCAGCGTCGCCAACAGACGGGGCGCGCCCAATTTTTCCAGATGGGTTAAATCCGAGGCGAGAATCTGACGGCCGAGGTTGAGCCGGAGCCGGAAAATCACGTCCTGAGCGAGATGGATTAGGGTGATCTGCGAAACGATACTGGTAACGAGAGCCACGATCGCCAGACCGACAAAACTTCCCGCCAGCGTATCCAGCGAGGTCGTCGTTCCTTTCGCGACCCCCCGACCGATCAGCGAGATCAGTCCCGCGGTCGTTCCCCCGCTAAGAAAGCCCGTCAAGATAGCGATCGCCATCAAGCGCCAGGAAGATCGTATCAGGAAGGCAATGAGACTCATGAATTCTGTCGGGGAATCGGAAATATATCCCGCGAGGGGGTTGACAGGAGAATTCGGGGAATTGTTCGAGGGCTATCGCGAACCGAATCGATCGATTCTTCCCTAGAGATGACCGAAAGAAAGGCAAAGGCGAGAATTCGGGGGAAAAGACCCGTTTCCCTGCCGATCCTAGCAAAGTATACCGGAAATTGGCGAACCCCCCGCGAGAGAGACCTTCGCTCGATCGATCCCGATGGGAGCGATTCCCCCGCCGATCGTCTACACTGAACAACGTGGGAAAAGAGCGATCGTTCCCCGATCCGGGAGAAATCTTCGGAGAATTCCCCGAACCCTCGATCGACAGGAAGTTACATCATGTCTACAGAAAGCCTAGAAGGATTGCCGAGTTTCTCGATCGTCTTGGAAACCGAAAATTTAGCCAACGCGGACATCGAGGGATTATCGCGCTCTTTACACTCTCTTTTAGAGCAGGATCTTTCCCCCAAGTTAGCTAGAGAGGTTTTCTTGATCGAGAGTGGCGATATTCCGGCGCCCGTTCTCGATCGCTTACGCGAGGAATTTCCCTGGATCTCGGTACACCCCGCGCCTCCCGACACCGGCTATTACGGCGCGAAAATGCTCGGCGCGAAGATAGCCACGGGAGAGGTAATCGTCTATTGTGACTCGGATTGCGTGTACGAACCGCGCTGGTTACGCGCTCTGTTAACCCCCTTCGCGAGCGATCCCGAAATTCAGGTAGTCGCCGGAGAAACCAGCACCGGCGGCGCGGGAATTTACGGGACGGCGATGGCGTTAACCTATATTTTCCCGCAGTATTCCAGGGAAAACTCGATCGCTCCCGCGTCCGGTTATTTTCTCAATAACGTGGCGTTCCGTCGCGATTTTCTCCTCCGCTATCCCATTCCCGACGATCTGCCCCTATATCGCGGAAATTGCGTCATTCACGCGAGAGAATTGTGCCGGGCGGGACAAACGATCTGGCGACAACCGATCGCCAGGGCGAAACACGCGCCGCCTAACGGATTCCATCATTTTTTCTGGCGTTTCCTACTAATCGGTAACGATTATTACTGGCAGAAATGTCTATTACAAAAATACGAGAAAGATTCCTCGCCGAAACGGGAATACAAGTCGGACGCGACCCCGACGGCGAATCAAATGACCGGGATCTTTTCGAGCAGAATCGGGGGAATGTTTCGGAACGATCCCCGTCATATTTTCTTTTTTCCTCTCGCGTTACCGATCGTTTTATCGTCGGCTTTTTTGATTTTTATCGGGTATTGGATCACGGCGATCGCTCCCGAATATTTACGGGCGAAGTACGATGAGGTATTGTAATATCCAGCTACGGGTTTGTTAATAAAAATTGATCAATAAAAAGGTGGATTACGCTTCGCTAATCCACCCTACGGGAGCTTGTTTTTAAAATTGTAAAAAGTGCATTAAATGGGAGAGGGTTTGACTATCGAGGGAGAGACGGTTTTTTAAATCGATCAGATCTCGAAAGGGGGCTTGTTCGCGTTCTCGAACGATTCTATCCACGAGATCGGGGGTGAAAAAAGCGATCGAGGCGAACTGTTCGAGCGAGGCGGTATTCGGATTGATTTTCGGCGGCGCGAGGAGACTTTCGGGGTTATAATAGGCGAACTCTAGAATCGGGGCGATCGCTCCCAGACGGGAAACGGGAACGCATAACGCGGCGGCGAGATCCTCGATCGAGAGGATTTCTACGCCCATTCCCACCAATTCCACCAATCTACGCGCCTGATGGATGGATATTCCGGGTAATCTCAGCCAATCATCGATTCCCGCCTGACTAACGTTGATTTTAATCCCCAATCGCGCGGCCGTGGCGATTTCTTCGGCGGACTGAAAACGATAGTAGGGATCGTTGAGTATTTTCTTTTTCAGGGGATTAAAGACGTTTCCTAACCAGTTCGGCGATTTCATCCTAATAATTGTCGGCGTTTCTGTTCAAACTCGTACTCGGAGATCAACCCCTCTCCCCGCAGACGTTCCAACTCCCGGAGCGCGGTGCCGATCGCGTTCACCCGATCGGGATCTAACGTCGGGATTCGGGGCGCCGGAGTGCCGAAACCCGGTAAATAGGCGGCGAGGCGATCGTTATCCTGGACTAAATACCATACCGCGTCGATGGCGCAGGCGATCCGGGCGATCGGCGTTTGCCACAGCAGTAGGTAAATAATTCCCCAGAGCGGTTGTCCGAGATAGAACTTATGAACTCCAGCGATCGGGAAGGGTAGGGCGAGGATACTGCCGATCAAGGCTAGAAAAATAGCGATTTTTCGATTTTTCGGTCGATTGGCGAACTGTTCTAAAACCATCGTCGGGATTTTTTTAATTTTATTGTAATGCAAGCTGTCCGCCGTCCGCGTGACCTCAAGCGTAGGATAATATTTTAGAGACGATTTTTCCACGATCGACGCTTCGGGCGATAACACGGGTGAAGAAACTAGAATCCTATTATCGGCGAGAGGGAGAAACGTATTTAATCGAGATAAAACTCAAGCGTTTGGATCAACTCTTCAATTCCCTCGATCCCTCGCCATTTTTAGCCAGAGATCTCGACGAGAACGCGCGCGGCTATATCGTCGATGCGGTTAGTGAGTTTTCCCTCTCCACCCCCCTGAAACTCGTGTTCTATCTACCCGACACGGAGCGATCGACCGCGGATAGCATCTTCCCTCAAGCCCTACATCACTATTTTAACTATTGCCAACGGGGGGAACAGAGACGTTTGCGGGTCATTCTCAGACAGGGACGGATCGCCCTATTCGTCGGGCTTTTGTTTCTTTTCGTCTGTTTGAGTCTGAGCGAGTTAGTCGTCACGAAACTCGGTAAGGACACTTTCGCCCACTTTGTAGAGGAAGGATTAATTATTATCGGTTGGGTCGCCCTCTGGCAACCGGCGGAGATTTTTCTGTACAGGTGGTGGCCGGTACGTTATCGGCAGAGAGTGTTTGAAAAACTCTCCCGTATCCCGATCGAGATCCGTCCGTTCCGGGAGCATCCCGAGCGGGAAGCGTTCGATTTCTAAAAAAATAGACGGGAATATCCCGTCTATCGGTAAATTTAGCCACAGAATTAGGAAGATTGGCCTTCCCGGCTCATCTGACGCTCGATCGTCTCGATGGCGGCATTCAGTCCCGCTAATCTAGCTTCGAGATCGTCGCGCATCCATTTGAGGAATTTCAATTTACGCTCTTGATAATCGTCGCGGGAGGTGGAGCTACCACAACCGCTTGAAGGACAGAAAAAAGGAAACATAGAAAGATACCTCTGACAGCCTTACTTTTTCTATTCTGCCGAAAATTTCCCCGGATGGCTAACCGTTGACCCGCCAGGCCAACCAACCCCCGACGAGTAACCCGAAGAAATTGGGAATCCACGCGGCGAGAAACGGGGGAAGGACACCGCTCACCCCCAAACTACCGATGAGGAAATTGATCAGATAATAGGTGAAGATGATCGCCACGCTCAGGCCGAAACCGGTTCCCCGATCGATCTGCCGCG
Organism: Pannus brasiliensis CCIBt3594; assembly: GCF_036688125.1. NCBI lineage: Bacteria > Bacillati > Cyanobacteriota > Cyanophyceae > Chroococcales > Microcystaceae > Pannus > Pannus brasiliensis. Next base: position 6,479 of record NZ_JBAFSM010000035.1, read on the forward strand.
GGAGCGATCCCAGCGTCGCCCCGATCAGGCCGAAAACGACGCAAACGAAGGGAAAAGCGATTTTCTGGTGGATACGGACTTTAAACATTCTCACCCTTTTTTCATCGCCCCCGAGTTTGAGCAGTTTCAGATAGTCGATCGCCTGAACGAGATTCATCTCGTACGGATCTCGACTCTGGACGGCGAAATCGAAGGCCGCGCGGGAAAGAGGGATTTTTCGCGTCTGGAAATTGACCGCCTCCCCGTAGGAAGCGTCGGGGGGCGAGAGTTGGTAGATCGTCCCGTTCGTAAAGTCCCAGAGGTTATCGATCGGGTTCCAGGTCGCCGATTCCGCGATGATAATTTGTTGTAATTTCTGTTTCGACCAGCGCAAAACCGTGACGGATTTCATGTTTTTTCCGTCAAAAGTTTCCGCGTACAATAAACTTTTCAGTTTCCGCTCTCTCTTGCCGTTAGATTGAACGATCGTGTCATAGTTGGGATAATAAATATCGCGATCTTGCCAGGAATCTCTTTCCTCTTGAATCGTTCGCACCAAAATTTCCGTCGCTCGAAAATTGGAGGCGGGGACGACATATTCATTGAGAACTAAGGTGATTCCCGTGACGAAAAAACTCAGGCAAAGAGTCGGCACGAGCAGACGGTAAAGACTGCAACCGCAACTCCGAAAAGCGGTCAATTCACTATCGCTTCCCAAGCGTCCGTAGGTGAGGAGAGTGGCTAATAAAAGCGAGACGGGCAGGGAATAGGTGACGAACTCGGGAACTTTGAGCAGGAGGATCTCGATCGCCGCCATCAGGGGAAGATTGGAATCGGCGATCTTGTTGGCGAGATCCGAGAGATTGCCGATCGCCACACCGAGCGAGGCGAACAAACCGACACCGAAGAGAAAAGGAGGCAATAATTGAGCGATTAAATAGCGATCGAGAAGCGAGATCCCCCCGTTCCCCGATCGCGCGAACTTGTATTTCCCCGTGAATTTCCGTCGGTTTTCCCCCATCCGCTCACCGCTCTCGATTTTTCTTTTTGTACTCGATCGACCTCGTTTAGTCTATCAAGTTAGCGTTACACTTTGTCATAGAACCGCTCGAACGGGATTTAACGTTATGACAACAGCCCTAATCACCGGCGCGTCTTCCGGAATCGGCGAGAAATTCGCCAGGGCGCTCGCCGGGCGCTCGATGAATCTGGTACTGGTCGCCCGCGGTACGGAAAAGTTAGAACGGTTGGCGACGGAACTGGAAACCGGGTACAACATCGCGACCGAGATCGTGGTTCAAGATCTTACTGTCCCTCACGCGGGCCGGCTAGTGTTCGATACGGTAGCCTCGAAAGGGATAACCGTCGATTTATTGGTGAATAACGCTGGATTCGGAGATTACGGACTGTTTAGCGATCGGGACGTGAACCGTCAATTGGAAATGATCCAACTGAATATCGCGGTTCTCGTCGAGCTAACCCATCTATTTATCAGACCCATGCTCGAGCGGCGATCGGGAGGAATTATCAATGTCGCCTCGATCGCGGCGTTTCAACCCCTTCCCTATCTTTCCGTCTACGCGGCCACGAAAGCTTTCGTTTTGAGCTTTAGCGAGGCTATCTGGGCGGAAAACAAGGATAAGGGAGTGAAAATTCTCGCCCTCTGTCCGGGGCCGACGGAATCGGAATTTTTTCGGATCGCCCGATTTCCCGCCGCGATGAACGAGAAAAACGGCCGGTTATTCCCCGCGGAAAAAGTGGTCGAGAAAGCGTTAATCGCTCTAGAAAACCATCGATCGAACGTCGTCACCGGAGGGTTCACCAATCAGGCGATCGTCAATCTATCGCGCTTTTTCCCCCGCGAGGCGCTCGTCTCCCTGATCGAGAAACAGTTTAAAGTCTAGGCGGGATTTCTCTTTTTTATCGGGAAAAGATCGCCGGATACGCTTTTCCCTTTTTCCGGTTCCCGATCGTATCTATAACTAACGTCAGTTCGGACTCGGGTAACTTTTCCGCCCTCTCTTTCCCTCCTAAAACCCCTTACTAATCCGACTCGGATCGCCGAGGAAAGCCGTTTCCGGAACCGATCCCCGCGTTTGTTCCGGTAAGAACTCCCAGTGTCGATCGAGCGCCTGTAAAACCTCGTCCTGCCGGTGGCGTAACCCCTCGATATCCGAACTCCCCGAATTCATGATCGCGAACCAAACCGGACCGCGTTCTTTCGTCGGGATCACCCCGGCTAACGCGCTCACTTGTGCCAGCGTTCCCGTTTTAATCATCACCCCTTCGGGAATGGCTCGCCACTTCATCGTTCCTTTCGTATCGCGTCCCCCCACGGGAAAAAGATCCGCCAATTTAACCGGCCCGTCCGCCAATTTTTTATCTAAAACCTTCAACATCTCGATCACCGCGCGCGGGGAAATCCGATTCTCTACCCCCAACCCGGAACCGTTGATCAGTTGAATCTCGTCCTCCCTGACTCCCGTGTACTTCGTGGCGATCGAATCCACCGCGGACGGCCCCCCCGCTAAATCCGCTAACATCTCCGCCATCACGTTATTACTGTAAATATTCATCTGGCGCAGGAGTTCGGTTAACGTCAGCGATCGATGACGGAACAGCGCGGTCGCGCTCGCCGGAACTTCCCCCGAGGCTCGAACCCCTCCCGAAATCTTCACCGAAGGAGCTTTCGTGCCTTTCGGCAGGGTCTCGAACGCTTTTTTGGTTTCCGGAGACCATTGCGAGCGCTCGATCCCCCGCTTGAAGAATTCGCCCGCTTTCAGGGAATCGGTCTGGAAATTCATCGCGAAAGTCCCCGTAACCACCAGATCGCCCTCGATCTCGCGGATTCCCATCTCCTCCAACGCGTTGCCGACGGCGATCGCCTCCTCCCAGACGAACAGGGGATCGCCCCCTCCCTCGATAACGAGATCCCCGGTTAACACCCCGTCGCGGATCTCCCCGACGGTGTAAAACTTCGTCTCGAAGCGGTGATCGAGCGGCCACGTCTCGATCGCGGCCAGGGTCGTGGCGATTTTCGTCAGAGAAGCGGCCGAAGCGGCGGTATCGCTGTTATGCTCCGCGAGATCCGCCCACTCCGTCTCGATCGCCACCCTCTGCCCGTCCGGTTTCAGTCCCCGTTTCGAGAGATTTTGTAGGTACTCCCCGACGATCGAGGTCACTTCCGGATCGGGATCGGTCGGTAGGGCGAAAATCGGCTCGTTTTGCCAGGAAACGATAGGAACGCTCGTTATCGGCTCGGTTCCGCCCCCGAGCAGGTTCAAGAGAAAACCGAAAAATGCCAGATGAAAAACCTTGACCATCTTTCCCCTAATCGCGATGATGCTTTATTGTATATAGATGATCGGTAATTTTTTAACAATCGCTCGATCGCACAACACTAATCCCCGATCGGTAAGTTCCTGTCAAGGGCTTCCGGTACACTTTTTTAAGCTTTTATCCCACTGACTCAATGGCTGAAACGGCATCAAATCGGGCAAGAATCGCGGTGGACGCGATGGGAGGTGACCACGCTCCCAACGAGATCATCGCCGGATCGATACGCGCTTCGGAAGAACTGGACGTGGACGTGTTACTGGTAGGCGACGAACGGCAGATCGAAGCCTATTTCCAACACCATCCCCGCCCGAAAAATGTAGAGATCGTTCACGCGGAAGACGTGATCACGATGGAAGAGGAACCCCTGGTCGGTATCCGGCGCAAACCCAAAGCCTCGATTAACGTGGCGATGGATATGGTGAAACAGAACCGCGCGGACGCGGTCGTGTCGGCGGGACATTCCGGCGCGGCGATGGCCTCGGCCCTCCTGCGTTTGGGCCGTCTCAAGGGGATCGATCGACCGGCGATCGGCGCGGTTCTCCCGACCATGTTAGCCGGTAAATCGGTGATCGTTCTCGATGTCGGGGCGAACGTGGATTGTAAGCCCAAATATTTGGAACAATTCGCCATCATGGGAACGATTTACAGTAAATACGTGATGGGCGTGGAAGATCCGAAAGTCGGCCTGCTCAATATCGGCGAAGAATCGACCAAAGGCGACGATCTCGCCCTGAAAACCCACGAACTGCTGTCGGCGAACGAGCGGATTCCCTTTATCGGCAACGCCGAGGGACGGGACGTGTTATCGGGACAGTTCGACGTGATCGTCTGCGATGGCTTCGTCGGCAACGTCCTGTTGAAATTCGCCGAAGCGGTCGGGGGAATTATCCTGCAAATCCTCAAAGAAGAACTCCCCCGCGGCATTCACGGCCAGATCGGTTCCGCCCTACTCAAGCCGAACCTGAAACGGCTCAAACAACGGATGGATCACGCCGAACACGGCGGCGCGTTACTGTTCGGGGTCGATGGGATCTGTGTTATCAGCCACGGCAGTTCTCAGGCTCCCTCGATTTTTAGCGCCATCCGGCAGGCGAAAAACGCGGTCGATAATCGAGTTTCGGAACGCATTCAAGCCTATAATGACCACCATCACCCATCCCCCAAAGTATCCGCGGTCGCCGAACCGTGATCGCCACTCGCGGGCGGGTGATTTCGGGAAGTTTCAAGAGGAAGGATGACTTTGAACGGATTAGGGGCGGGAGTTGCCATCACCGGTTGTGGATCTGCCACGCCGACACAGTTCCTGAGCAACGAGGATCTTAGCTCGATCGTCGAGACCTCCGATGAATGGATTAAAAGCCGCACCGGGATCGGTCAACGATATCTCGCCGATCCTTCGGTTTCCTTGAGTCAGTTAGCGGCGAACGCGGCGAAAAACGCGCTCTCGATGGCGGCGGTTCGCCCCGAAGACATCGATCTGATCCTTCTGGCCACTTCGACCCCCGACGATCTCTTCGGGAGTGCGGCGCGGGTACAGGCGGAACTAGGGGCGAAAAAGGCGATCGCCTTCGATCTGACCGCCGCCTGTTCCGGTTTCGTGATCGGCCTGGTGACGGCGGCGCAGTTTATCCGAACCGGCGCGTACCGAAACGTTCTCGTCATCGGCGCGGATATGCTGTCGCGCTGGGTGGATTGGGACGATCGGGCCACCTGCGTTCTCTTCGGGGATGGGGCGGGAGCGGTCGTCTGTCAAGCGATCGATACAAAAGATAACCTGCTCGCCTTTGAACTGTGTAGCGATGGCGATCGCAATCATTGCCTGAATCTCGGCTACGAGGGTTCGGAACGTCCCCTCAAAGACGGGGCGAGCGTTCAACAAGGAACCTATCGACCTCTAACCATGAACGGGCGCGAGGTCTACCGTTTCGCCGTGGACAAGGTTCCGGAAGTGATCGAGAAAGCCCTCTACCGGGCCGATCTGAAAGCGGACGAGATCGATTGGCTGGTTCTCCACCAGGCCAACCAACGGATTATCGACGCGGTGGCCGCTCGATTGGGCATCCCGAGCGAGAAAGTGATCGCCAACCTCGATCGCCACGGCAACACCTCCGCGGCCTCGATTCCCCTCGCGCTCGACGAGGCCGTTCGATCGGGCCGGATCAAACCGGGAGACTCGATCGCCACGTCCGGTTTCGGTGCCGGCTTAACCTGGGGCGCCGCGATCTTCCGGTGGGGATCGTAGGGAGACAGGAGGCGGGACTCCGTCTTAAAATCCTCAATGGCTCTATTTCGCGCGGATCTGTAGATCGTGGGGTGGATTACGCTTCGCTAATCCACCGGGAAACAGAAGCTTAACCCGCCGATAAACGGCAAATTTTACGGTATTTTTCCAAAAATTATTAATATTGAACGAGTAACGAGATGACAACAGCGTGGGTATTTCCCGGACAGGGATCGCAATCGGTAGGGATGGAAGGCAATCTATTCGACACGTCGCTCGGCAGAGAGCGATCGAGAGCGGCCGAAAAGATTCTCGGTTGGTCGGTGAGCGAGAAATGCCGTTCCGACGAGGAAACGCTATCCCGGACGCTGTACACCCAGCCCTGTCTGTTCGTGATCGAGAGTATCCTGACCGATTTATGTTTAGAAAAAGGATTATCGCCCGATTTCGTCGCGGGGCATAGTTTAGGCGAGTATTCCGCCCTCTACGCCGCTCGCGTGTTCGATTTCGAGTCCGGCTTACATCTGGTACAGAACCGCGCCCGCTTGATGGACTCCGCGGCCGGGGGAAAAATGGCGGCCCTGATGAAGTTCGATCGCTCTCAACTAGAAAGCGTCGTCCAAGAGACCGGTAACGTGGTGATCGCCAACGATAACAGCCCGGAACAGGTGGTCATCTCCGGGACTCCGGACGCGGTAGACGAGGTATTAGGTCGGGTGAAGGCGAAACGCGCCGTCCCGTTGAAAGTATCGGGCGCTTTTCACTCCCCCCTGATGGAAAACGCCGCGCGGGAATTTCAAAGAATTCTCGACTTGGTGACGTTTGACAACGCGACCGTTCCCGTCCTCTCCAACGTCGATCCCGATCGCCCGACCCAAGACGCGGAGGAGATAAAAGATTATCTCGTTAGACAGATGACAAATTCGGTACGCTGGCGCGAGATCGCGGGAAAACTTTCGGACATCGGCGTGAAGAAAGCGATCGAGATCGGGCCGGGTAAAGTGTTAACCGGTTTGATCAAGAGAACCTGCCCGGATATGGAGTTGGAGAATATCGATCCCGCGACGATCGGGGAATAGAGAGCGGATCGATCGCCGTCCATTGATACCGTTCCTCTTACGCGGTATCATGCACGAGAAGCGATCGACCTCTCGTAAATTATCCCCGATGAGTTTTCAAGAATTGTGTCTCCTACTTGTCGCGGTCGCCACCAGCGTCGCGGGACAGGTATTTTTAAAAATCGGTGCCGGGAAATTAGGGAAAGTAACCTTTGATAATGTTTTTAGCCATATTCTCAACATTATTACCATTCCCGAGTTGATTTTCGGTTTATTCTGCTACGGACTCGGGGCGATCGCCTATATTCTCCTCCTAACCCGCGTGAATCTCAGCGTCGCCGGGCCGTCCGCCTCTCTGATCTATGTTTTCTCCGTTTTATTCGGATATTTTTTCTTTCGGGAATCGATCCCCGTTTACCGGTTCTTCGGTTTGGGCTTTATTATCTGCGGGGTCGTGTTGGTCGCCTGGCAGAAAAAGCCGTAATTTTCGAGAATTGAGAATAACAATAATCACGGCAAACCTAGCGATTGTAAGGTTTTAATGTCCGCTTGAAAATCTTCTACATCGTAATTTATCGTAAGTCCCCGTTTCGCCGGTTCCGTCTCCGGCAACTGTAGAAACTCTTCTAGAGTTAGAGGTTTTGTAGGAGTTCGTACCATTGTCAGACTCCCGAAGCGATCGATCTGTACGGTCATTCTACAACGACAGAACGGGGAAGCGATCGATCGAAATCCTCGCTCCCCCGCTCCCTACTCTACTGAATCACACCGGTACTTTCCCGTTGGTTTCTTGCAGGAGGCTCGTGTATTCCTCCTGGAAGTAATGTAGGGTACTTAAAATCGGGTTCGGCGCGCTCTGTCCGAGACCGCAAAGACTGGTCTCTTTAACCATCTTGCACAGTTGTTCGAGCTTTTCGAGGTCGTGACTCGTGGCTTGTTTATTAATAATTTTCGCCAACAACTCAAACATCTGCACCGTTCCCGCGCGGCAGGGAACACACTTCCCGCAGGACTCCTCGCGACAGAATTCCATGTAGAATTTCGCCACCTCTACCATGCTGGTACTGTCGTCCATGACCACCATACCGCCGGAACCCATCATCGAACCGAGTTTCGCGAGCGATTCGTAATCGACCGGGGTATCGAGGAAGGAGGCTGGAATACAACCGCCGGAGGGGCCGCCGGTCTGTACCGCTTTCACCTCGCCGTCCGGGACACCGCCACCCATTTCCTCGACGATTTCCCGTAAGGAAATCCCCATCGGTACTTCTATCAGCCCGTTATTGCGGATTTTTCCGGTCAGGGCGAAGATTTTCGTGCCTTTACTCGTGGCCGTGCCGATATTCGCGTACCAGGCGGAACCCTCGCGGATAATCGCGGCGATATTGGCGTAGGTTTCCACGTTATTGATTAAGGTCGGGCATTCCCAGAGACCGGACTGGGCGGGATAGGGGGGACGGGTGCGCGGGGTTCCCCGGCCGCCTTCCACGGAATGGATCAGGGCGGTTTCTTCGCCGCAGACGAACGCGCCGGCGCCGATGCGGATATCGACTTTGAAATCGAAGGGGGACTCGAACACGTTGGAACCCATCAAGCCGTATTTTTTCGCCTGGTTGATGGCTTTTTGGAGACGCTCGATCGCCAGGGGATATTCGGCTCTAACGTAAATATAGCCGTGATTCGCGCCGACCGCGTAGGCGGCGATCGCCATGCCCTCGATAACCAAGTGGGGATCGCTTTCTAACACGCTTCGGTCCATGAACGCGCCGGGATCTCCCTCGTCCGCGTTACAGATGACGTATTTCTGTTTTCCCGGTTGTTTGGCGACGGTAGCCCATTTTAAGCCGGTGGGATAACCCGCGCCGCCGCGTCCTCTCAGGCCGCTTTTGGTGATCTCCTCGATCACTTCCGGCGGGGTCATCTCGTAGATGGCTTTGTGCAGGGATTGATAGCCGCCGACGGCGATATATTCCTCGATGCGATCGGGATCGATTTTCCCGCTATTTTCCCGGACGATTTTGAATTGGTGGGAGAAAAACGGGTGTTTCGAGTCGCCTAGCGTGACATCGCTCGTCCCCCCGTTCAACGCCTCGATAATACTCGCCGCGCTCTCGGGCGTGACTTCCTCGTATAACAGGTCTTGCGGGTCGATTTCCACCAACGGGCCGCGACCGCAGAAGCCCATACAACCGACCCCGACCACTTCCACCGTCTCCTCTAGACCGGCTTCCTTCACCTTGGCGGCGAGATTCTTTTTAATGTCGAGGGAGTTGGCCGCCTGGCATCCGGTGGAGGTGCAACAGTGAACGCGGACGCTTTTCTGTCTGGCTTTCTCTTTCTCGGCGACTTCGAGTAATTCTGGTAGATCCATAGCGTTTTTCAGTCTTTATAGCTGTGCAGTTTGGCGAGGACGGCCTCGGTTTCCTGTTTGCCGGCGACGGTTCCATCGAAGACGACCGCGGGGGCGATGCCGCACGCGCCGATACAACGGGCGGCCACGAGGGAGATCTCGCCGTCGGCGGTAGTTTCCCCGACTTTGACCTCGAATTCCTTCTCGATGTCCTCGATTAGTTTGCCGCTACCTTTGACGTAACAGGCGGTTCCGAGGCAGACGATGCAGGTATGTTTTCCGGCGGGTTTGAGGGAAAAGAGGTGGTAGAAGGTGGCCACGCCGTAAACGTGACTCAGGGGGAGTTTCAGGGCGCGGGCGATATAGAGAAGCACGTCTTCTTCGAGGTAGCCGAAGGCTTCTTGAGCTTTGTGCAGGACTTCGATCAGGGCGGATCGATCGTATCCCGCGCGTTTCATGGTGATATCGAGGACTTTAAAGCGTTTATCGCCACTGGGATGCTCGTTTTTGTTGGCTTTCGCTTTCGGGGGGTCGGTGTGAGTTTGCATACGGTATCGCGGTGTAGAATTCGGCTCGCGCGATCGGGAAGGGATGAAGGGTTCGATAAAGGGGCAATTTCCCGAAATCGTGTCTCTACCGCTATTGTGGCACCGCCGGCCGGGGGGCGATCGATAACTTTAGGTTTCCTCAAGAAAGGGGAGGGGAGGCGATCGATCGAGCGGACAAAACTTCACGAATCGTCACGTTCGATCGAGAGGGGTATTTTTGCGGAAGATCTAAAATATTGACGATCGCCTTACGGGGTTAAGAGGGCCGCGCTCGAATCGCTACCCCTCCCCTAAATCGATCGCTCGGGAATCGACGCGCTCGTTATAATAAACATTACTAGAAAAGAATTCTTTGTTCCCCGATCCTGTTCGTTATCACTCTCGCTCGTCCGGGCGAGCTAAAGGAGTTGGAAAAATGATCGCTAAAGCGTGGATACCTCTAGTCACGATCGGGCTATCTTTGTTGGCCTTCCAACCGGCGAGGGGCGAAACCCCCACCGAGCGCCCGTCGAAACCCGATCCTTCCGGTTCCGGCACTCGCTTTCCACCGGACTCGAACACGCCGTCCCCCGATCGAGCGATCGGGGCCGGAACGCGGGGGGGGGCGGCTCCGATCGTTGCCGATAACCCTCGGAAAACCGCTCGTTCTAGTCCCCGTATCCTCTTTCAACCTCCCTCGACCTCGCGGGTTCCGCCTAACACGCGAGGGGCCGGATCGCGGCAGGGAGGACAATGCGCTCTCGATACCGATCACCCCGAACTCTCTTCTTTAGCGGTCTTGGTGCCGCCGGGAGCGAGCGGGCTGACCGTGGCGGAACGTCCCGCCCTCTGGGTTTACGTCCCGCCGGATTCGTCCCGGGAAATCCTCTTGGACGTTTCCGAAACAGACGGCACCAACCACTCGAAAACCTTGATTCCCCTCGCGGGACGGTCGGGAATCATCCGCGTCGAACCTCCCGCCGATTCTCCCGCCCTAGAAGTGGGCAAAACCTACGAATGGGCGGTTGTCCTGATCTGCGGTAAACGTCCGAGTCCGAACGATCCCGTCGTGACCGGCCTCGTGACCCGAACCGCCGAAAATCTCGCGCCCGCTCATTTAACGAACTCGGAAAAGGCCGCTTGGTATAGCGAGCGGGGAATCTGGTACGATGCCCTAGAATCGGTCATTCTCGCCTGGCAGGAAAATCCCGATCGCCAAGATTTTCGCGCCACCTGGACGGAATTCCTGCGATCGGCGGGGCTAGAATCGATGGCCACGCGACCGATCCGGTTTTAGGGGAGATGGGGAAGAAACGCCGGACGCTCGCTCATTACCTCCCGGCCTCTCTATCTTTCGCTCTCGGGATCTTTCTCGGATCGCCCGGCGAGTTGTCGCTCGATCTCGGCCCGGTTTTCCGCGCTCTCCGATCGCTTGAGATACTCGATCGCCAGTCTACCCGCGAACGGTTCCTCGCCGGCGATCGCCAGAAGGTCGTTCAGAACGCGGCGGAAGATCTGTTTTTCCCGGACGCGCCAGGTGATGATCGGCACGAGAGCGGACGTGAAACCGAGCGCGAGCGCGGCGGGAACGAGGGGCAACCACCAACCGTGAAGAAAGGCGAGATAACATCCTCCCACCAATCCCCCGGTCAGCGAGAGAAGCGCCACGGGAAAAAATTTTCGGTAACGACCGATGACGGACCCGGCCCCGGCCCAGAGTAAGATCCAGAGATTCTCGATCGCCTCCGGCAGAGAACGCGGTAACGGTCGTCCGTCGAGGGCGGCGCTCAAGATCTGGCTGACGATATTGGCGTGGAGAAATACGCCGGGCAGGGGCCGCCCGGAATCGAACCGATCGCTATTGTAGGGAGTTTGGAAAAAATCATTACTACTTTCCGCGGTCATACCGATGAGAACGATACGATCTTCGAGCAGATCCGGCGAGACCTGTCCGTCGAGTAGCTGTCGCAGGGAGAAAGTCGGGAACTTTTCCGCCGTTCCCCGATAATCCAGCCAGATCTGGTAGCCCCCCATGTTGTTCGCCCGGATATATCCCCCGTCGTTTTTCTCGAACCGATCGAAGACCGCCTTTCCCAAACGGTAACGGTTCGCGTCGATCGGCTCCAGGGTAAGGTTCGCCGTCTGAAGATAGTGCAGGGCTAGTTCTACCGCCAGACTCGTCCGCACTTCCCCCGCCTCCCCGATCGTCAGGAGGGCGCGACGGACTTTTCCATCCGCGTCCACGATCTGATCGGCGAACCCGACCCGCTGTTTCTCGCGCAGGACGGGAGGGGGCGCGACTTTCGGCTCGACCGCCTTCTCGATCCCGAACAGGCGATCGGAGGCGGAAAATTGCCGGATTAACTCGCGATGGCCCGGTTCGACCGGGAGATCCCGGTAGAGATCCAGCCCGATCGCCCGGGGGTTGGCGGCCTCGATCGTGGCGAGCGCGTCGGCGAGTTGTCGATCGGGAATCGGCCAGCGACCGATCCGTTGAATATCCGTCTCGTCGATGGTCACGACGGCGACGCGGTTTTCCGGGGGTTGCCCCGCGCTCCGCCACCGGGTAAATCGATCGATCGCGTCCCATTCCCACGCCTGTAGGAATCCCGCGAAACGGAGCGAGAGGATCGCGCCGGTCACGCCGAGGGCGATCGCCGCTAACCGTCGCGGCCGTAGCGGCTGTCGGGCGATCTCCCGGCGGGCCCGGTGGACGGTCGAGGCGAGCAGTTGTCCCGCCCGCTCGGTCGCGTCGAGGGAATCCTGTAGTTGTCGTCGGGCGAGGTCTTGACTGGCGACCAGATAGCGATAGTCGGTGTCGCCGAGACTTTTTCCCAGCGACCAGGTGAACGTGTCCAGTAGTTCCTGTCCCCGCAGGAGAAACGATTCATCTTTCGAGTCCAACCAGGCCGCGAGTCGATCGTGGTAGGGGCGTAACCCGGCCAGTTGTCGATCGACCCAGGCGGCGTTAAAAACCGTCTCGTAGACGCGGTTATAGACCCGCAGTCGTCCGGAGCGCTCGACCACCAATCCCGATAGTCGGAGTTCCTTCTGTTCGGGACTATCTTCGGCGGCGATCGAATCGTGTTGGAGAATCCGGCCGTAGATTTCTAGCAACCGTCCCGCGGTGCGGGGATCGCGCAAGATCCGGTCGCGGATCGTCCGCAGGTGTTCCGGTTCGTCGCGCGCCTCCCAGTTGTCGAGGATGTTCTCCCGAACGATCCGCTCGATCGAGAGGGGGTGGGAATCGTTCTCGCTCTCCCGGAGAACTTGTTGGCAGAGCTTCTGGGTCAGAAAAGGCTGTCCTCCCGTCCATTCGAGAATTTCCGCGAGAATTCGGGCCGGATCGCTCACCTTGCCTTGCAATCCCGCGGCCAGGGGCGCGATCTCGTCCGGCCCGAACCCGCGCAGTTCGATCGCCATGCCGATGTTCGCGGGATTCCAGGAACGATCGCGGATTAACTGCCAGGGGGCGGCCACTCCCAGCAGGGCGAAGGTTAACCGTCGGTACACCGGCTCGATCGCCCGACTCTCCTCGAAAAAGCGGAGTAAGGTGAAAAAATCGTCTAGAGAAAAAGTCTGGCTGAGAACCCGATCGATCTCGTCCACGAAAATCACGATATCCCCGCCGATCTCCACCAGGAGAACCTCCTCGATAAAGCGGCGGAGTCGCTGTACCGGGGTGAGAAGATCCCTCTGTTCGCGCCACCACATCTGCCAGGAAAAGGTATCGGCGAGATGGCAACCGCTCACCAAAGAATAGACGAACCCGGCGTACCATTTTTCCGGGGTCATTTCCGAGGCGCCGATTCCCGTTAGATCGACAAAAATACAGGTTTTCCCCGCGGTTTGCAGGCGGCGCATCGTTCGCGCCCGCAAGCTCGATTTCCCCATCTGTCGGGAGTTGAGAACGTAGCAGGATCGACCCGCGTGCAGGGCCTCGTAAAAAATCGAGTCCGCGGGTCGGGTCACGTAACTCGGCGCGTCACCGTCGAGGCTCCCCCCCACCTGATACTCGAACCGCGATCGAAACAATACCATATCCAGCTTGTCTGACGAACTCTAGCTCGATTTTAGCTCTCGATCGACCGATCGGGACTTTCCGAGACCGTTTATCGGTAAGTTCGGACAAGACCATACTTTTCCCTACTTTTCTAGACTTTTTTGGACGGGGCGACCGGCAAACCCGGACAAGACCATACTTTTCCCTACTTTTCCCTACTTTTCCCGGCCCGCGAACCAGACGACGCGCCCGTTCGGGGTCTCGAAACCTGACTTTTTCCGCTCGCGCTCGGGATAAGTTTCCGGGACGATGATCTCTAGAAACATCCGCGACTTTATCCGGCAAGGCATTCGGTCCCCGGCGATCGGCTCCCGCCGGGAACGGATGTCACCACCGGCCCGAATCGCTCCCCCGGGGGCCGAGAACCCGCGAAAAATCCTGGCCATCCCGCGTAAAAGAAAGCGTTTTTTAACCAATCACCCGTTGTTATCTTCCCGAATATCGATTCCCTTCGAGGCCATCATGACGTACACGCTCTCTATTCCCACTATCGAAGGATATTCCTGGCGCGATCCCGCGGATAAATTGACCCGATTGGCCGATTCCGTGGACCGATACCTGAAACATTGCGGCGACGAACTCCCGAGCGCGCAGAAAGATAAATTGCGCTTTCTCATCGAGGGAATCCGCGGCAATGGGCGCGCCCTGGCTACCCTCGCCGAGATCGGATTGATTTCCGGTCTGGAACGGGAGATCCACCGTTTACGGGAATCGATCGAGCGGGTGAAAAATTGTCTCGATGAAGCGAAAGGACCGCGGGAACTGATCTCCCATCTCTCGCTCGTGTTCAATCTCGCCACCACCATCTCCCGCGTGGTTTTACCGTTACTCGGCTAACCCCTCCCGAAAGGACAGCGCTAAAACCCGCTCGAAATATTCGCGGTACAACCGACATCCCGGCCGAACCCGATTATCCTCCTGTTGAATCAGTCCCATGCTGTGTAATTTATACGTCTGCATGGGACTTAACTCGATCGGTTCCGCGGACGCGACCACCCGGTAAAAGGCCCGGGCGAGTTCCGGCGCCTGTTGGAGAATTTCTAACTGCCGGCGGAGATGGTCGCTGTAAATGCTGACTTCCGTGGGCGCTTCCCTGAGTAATCGTTCCAGGGTGATTTTCCCGGTACCGATCGCGTGGAAGGCGAGAGCGAGGAGATAGGGACGCGTTCCCACCATCGCCGTTACCGCGTCGATCGCCTCCTCGTTCCAGGGCAATCGGTAGAAGCTGACGAGGGTTCGCAGGCGGGATCGATCGAATTCTCCCAGGGCGATCGGGATACCCGCGTTAAACGGCGATTGATTCAGGTCTAGAGGAACGTAACACTCGGTCGAGTGTACCAGGACTAACCGGAGTTGTTTCCAGGACGGGCGAATTTTCCCTTTCTCGTGCCAGCTTCTCAGCATCCCGAAAAAATCTTCCACCACCTCGCTATAGGGAAACACCCGATCGACGTTATCGATCCCCAGGACAAGGGGACAATCGAGCGCTTTTAAGAGATATTCCTCGAAATAGAGGGTACAGTTATCGTTACTCCCTAAAATATCCGTATCCCACATCTCGGGACAGCGATTTTTCAGCCCTAACCGGTTCCCGACCGTCACGCAGAACCAACGCAGGAACATATCCAGATTGGCGAGTTTCGATCGCTCGACATCCCGTAAATTGATATAGGCCGTCCGATAGTCTTCCGCCTCGCCGCGCGCGAGAATCCGGAGCAATAACGAGGTTTTTCCCGTGAGATTCGGGGCTTTCACCCGCACGAGCGCGCCCGGTTTGCCGATCGCCTCGTAAGCGATCGTCTCGACCCCCTCCCGCTCGATGTAGTACGGGGATTCTAACGGGATCGGATCTCCCGGATAGGGCGGGTAATCGTCCGGGGGAGCCGGCGGGGGGTCCGGCGGCCCGGGCTGTCCGGAAGACTCCCCGGCCCTGCGGAGCGCCGCTTTAAAATTATTTTTCGTGACCTCTTCCCCGAGGGCTTTCGATAGCTTGCTCCAGAGCTTCGGCCCCACGTCTCCCCGGAGGTAATTGACCGATAGATAGAGGTTTTCGGCCATCTGTTCGTAGGTAGTCCCTTTCCAGGATTCCTCTAAGACCGCGAGTTCGGTATCTTTTAAATATTCTCCATAACGTTGGAAAACCACTCGATCGGCAATAGTCCTGGCGATTTCCCAAGTGAACACGGATTCGGATTGCATGGCGTATATCCAGCTTGAAGCTCGTTCGATCGATTCTTCCGTATTCAATCTACCCCATTTTCTCGACGGGAAGAACACAATTTCCGGCCGATCGACCCGATAAGTAAGAAAAGCAAGTAAGGAAAGCCGGATTTTCTCCCCCGCCGATCGCTTTTTTCCGGGTGTCGGGCGAACGGATCGTCCCCGGTAGCGGGGATATCCGGCGGGATTTTCGCGCGATCGGGAAATCGAAGCGATTTTTCCCACAAGAATCGATCCCGATTTTCCGGGGGGCCGCGAGCGGGTCGGTGGAAGCCGCCCGAACTTTTTTTCCGGCGGGACTTACCGTCCGGAAAATCTCGCCCGCGTCTCCGGGAAACGGGATCTCCCGGAAACCGGGGGGACGATCGGGCGCTCGCTCCGGATTGGATTTTCTCCCGATCGGGCCGCTCGATTCTCGAAGGTTTCGATTCTTTTTTGCCCTCGATTTTTATAAGGTTGAATCGGCTAAATTCCCCTCCTCCCGATTATTCTTGAACCCGAAAAGATCCCTCCCCCGATAACCTCATCTTTACAGGAGAGCCGATCGAATCCTGTCCAAGTTTGTCCAACTAGAGGTGATACTCTATACAGGCTGTTGGACACTCGTTTACAACGCTAGGTATATTTGGGCAAGATCGGGGGCGCTATCCGACAGGGTACTGCTAGAATGATTGCCGTTAGTTAATCTCTAGCAATTTCTGGTTTTATTTATGAGAGATAACGAGCGCCATAACCGTCGATTATCGGGGATTAATTATCTAGATAGCGCGTGAATAGATCGTCGGTTCGGAGGGCGTTTCGATCGCTCGCGAGATCGCTATCTTCAAGAAGAACGGAAAGGGATCGATCGACCCGTTACCCTTTTTCTGAAATTCAGGATCTAGCTTGAATTTCGGAAAATTCGCCCGCGAATAAATCGATTCTTGTTCAATAGCGATGACCGTTCCGATGTCGATCGGGAGGAGGAGCTATCGACCCCGATAGAATCCTCGTGTTTTCCAGTCGAGATCGAGAAACCGAAAATCGAGGCTCGGTGAATACACGGTCACGGGAAACCGACGGGTTACAAGCCTAGCTTTTTACAGAAAAAGTGTTTCGTTGGAGTCCGGACTTCCTCTTCAAAAAACGCCTCTTACCGAACGCTTTTTCTCCCGAATAAATCACTCGACAAAAGGATATTTTCCATGCCGAATAAGCGATCGAGACGGAAAAAATACCATTTTCTCTGCCCGCACTGTCAACGGAGACTGTGGCGGAACGGTTCTCCCAAGTATTATATCTTTCACGCGGGAAAGTCGGAGATCCAACAGGGATTTAATCTAACCGCCAAAAAAGCCGGTTTTCTGGTTAATCAGAACTTCACCCAACTCGATCGGGACATTTGGTTAGAAGAATTTTTCTGCGAGCTAGACGGACGTATCTGGTTATATATCAGTCAGAAAGAAGAGAAGATCGCCACTCGATTAGCGGTGGCCGAAGACTGGACTCGCTCCACGAAAACCATCAATCCAGATGGTTCTAACGGTACGATCAGTGAATTTACCAATAAAATTAGTAAAGGTTGCCACATCGCTTTATTAAATCAATTTAAGTCTTGATATTTCCCGGTATGAGGGGTAAAATTTTCGATAATTTTCGACAATTTTCCCCATCCCGATCGGGAAGAAGAGGCGAACGCGACAGAACGCGACCACGGCGACGACAGAATTTGAATTCATCGATCGAAGGTAAACCACCCCGCGTTTAAATTTCGGAGAAAATTCAAGCTCTAAAAGATTTTCGGGGTCTTTAGCCAGAAATTCAGGGCGCGACAGTTTACCGATTCGAGAAACGCTATCGGATGAATTCTGACCAAAAAAATCTGCCATTATGACCTTGTAATTTTTTTCAAACAAGTACAATAGGAAAAATACGCTAAAACAACTTAGGTGCTTCAAAAAAAGCGATCCAACTTTATTCAATATTCTATGAAAATCCTTCATCCTATTACCTCGCTCGCCCGTGACCCGCGCCCCTACATCGGCCGAAGGATTACCGGTAGGACGCGCGGAACACGCCTTTTCTCCCATCAGATTAGTGCATCACTATAATCGCGAGACATATTTAATCCTCGAAAGGTTCGCATTGACAAAAAACGGGTGAGAGATGGTTGATATTCTCTTGATTGGATTTGGTAGAACGAGTTTCAGCGCGTTAGAATCTTTAGTATCGAAAGGCCGCGTTCGCGGGATCGTTCGGGATCTGGTCTCCGCGACGAACGAGGACGAGGCGATCGTCCGATTGGCGCGACTCGCTAATATTCCGATTTTTTCCTATCTCTCGCTCGCGGAAATCAAATCCCTGATCGAAAAAATGCAACCCGATTGCGTGGTGGTCTCTTCCTACGAGAAAGTTTTGCCTCCCTCGCTCCTGAAGTTGTCGAAATTTATTAACGTTCATTATTCTCCTTTACCCCGCTATCGCGGTCAATCTAGCCTGACCTGGGCGATGATCAACGATGAATCTCACGCCGCGATCACGATCCATCAGATCTCTCCCGAACCCCACGCGGGAAACATTCTCTTTCAACAAGCTATCCCCATCGCTCTCGATGATACGATCGCCGATCTGTACGAGCGATTAAACGAACTTCAACGCCAGCATCTAGGCGAAACGATGATCCAGTTTCTCAAGGGTTACACGGGCAGACGGCAGGAGCGAGAGTGGGCGACTTACGGGTGCGCGCGTCTAGCGGAAGATGACGAGATCCGGTGGTCGGATTCTACCCGCGCGATCGACTGTTTTATCCGCGCGTTAACGTGTCCTTCTACCGGGGCTTATACCTATTATCGATCGAGAAAATTATTTATCCGGGAGGCGATACCGGTCAGCGAGCCTCCCTGTTATGTCGGGAGAATTCCCGGTCGGATCGTGAAACTATCGCGCTCGGATGGTTATATTGACGTGTTAACCGGTGACGGGATCTTGAGAATCCGGAAAGTTCAATTAGAAGGAGGGGAAATTACCGACGCGGCCCGAATTATCCCCTCGGTGAAAGATACCCTCGGATTACAAAAGTCCGAGCTTTTACAGCGTATTCACGAACTAGAACAAGAAATTAGCGAACTCAAAAAAAACGCCGAGTAAGTAGACCTTCCCCGACAATTCAAGGCTCTCCTGTCGATCGCGCGCTCGGTTTTCCCGACCCGATCGGTAGTTATACCATTTTCTAAAAAACAAGACAGACTTCCCGGTTCGGGGCAAAGGTGGACGGATCGGCCTTTCCCCTTTTTTCTCACCCGTATCGGGGCTAGGAATACGGAAATTCGGGATTATCCCCCGTTTAGGGGAGGGACAAAACACCCGCCGGGAGATTGACACTTCGCCGACTCGCTTGGTACAATTGTATTAATACAGTGAGGCGGAGCGGTTATGACCATCCAACACTTACAAACGGGCATCATCATCGCGACGGTTCTCGTCTGGGGACGTTTAGCGATCGGTACTATCGAGCATCTCATCTCGTCCCGATCGCCGGGAACGACCCCTACCATCTTAGTCGAGGCCGACAATCCCGACGGATGTAGGAACGGTCTCGATCGAGCTACCCGCGCCTCGGTTTCCCGTTAATCGTTATTCCCCCGCGCTCGCGGCAACGAACCGAATATGACAGCCACGCTACTCGAACCGGTAGTGACGGGGTTTCCCCTCTCGATCGCTCCCCCTACCGCGCCTTTCGGCCAGATCTGCACCTACACGATCGCTTTACAGTCGCGAGCGTCGATCGATCCCCACCTCGTCGCCGCGGGAATCGCGACCGGGATCGAGACTTTCCCCGTCGCGTTCGATCATCCGATCGACTCGCGGGAGTTGGCGGAATGGTTAGCCCCCTGGACGGCGATCGGGTACGATTTAATCGAGGTCAGCCCTTTAGAATGGCGGGTACGGAACCCGCTAACGGGCGATTACGAAACCGTCTGGGAGAGAGAAACCGAATAAGATCTCTTAAATTCAGAGATAGAACCGAAAATTTCTTGAATAACCGGACTTTTAATAGAAAAATCGATTCGATCGAGAGTCAAACTTTTTTACTCCTTAAGGGGGATGACCTTCCCGCCTAGCTCCTCGACGATCGCGCGGGTATTAGCGGCGAGCATTTTCCTGTAACTGTCGCCCTCGCTACCTTCCGCCCCGATCGAATCGGAATATAATCGCCGTGGCGAGACCTTTACCCCCGCTTCCCCCGCCACGGTGGTGATTAAGGCGGGATTGAGCGTCGTTTCGGCGAAAATAGCGGGAACCCCCGTTTTTTTTATCGCTAACGCCAGATCTTTCACGGTGCGGGCGCTCGGTTGTTCCTCGGTACTGATGCCGATCAGCGTTCCCGTCACCGTTAACCCGTAGGCGCGCGCGTAGTATTGAAACGCGTCGTGGGTGGTGACTAAATGCCGTTTATTCGGGGGAATCCTTTGAATCGAGGCTTTTATCCAACGATCGAGACTTTCTAACTCGGCGATCGTTCGATCGGCGTTCGCGGTAAAGATCGCTTTATCCTCCGGGGACAGTTCGATCAACTCGTCGCGGATTTTTTTCACCATCGCGATGCCGTTGCGCGCGTCCCCCCAGACGTGCGGATCGGGAACGACGCGAGTTTCTTTATACGCGTCTAGGGGTTTCGCCACCTCTCCCACGGGAACTTTTTTCGCGTTCACCCCCGCCGAATCCATCAGCTTGATCAAGCCGGGTTCGAGATTGTAGCCGTTGTAGAACACGAGATCGGCTTTTTCCAGCGCGATACTATCGGCCGGGACGGGTTCGTAAACGTGGGGATCGGTTCCGGGTTGGAGGATTCCCGTATGCTCGATTTCCGCGCCGCCCACGCGTTCGGTCAGGTCGGCGATAATGGTACTGGTGGAGACTACCCGCGGTTTGCCGGTCTCGTCTTGATTCGATCGGGCGTTACAGGCGATCAGTCCCAACAATAAACCCGCGATCATCCATCGTTTCATGCTGACTCTCGATAACCCCTTCGCTATTGTAAGTCCCGGCGAGAGCGGCGATCGATCAGGAAAGACTACACTAGAATCGATCGGGAATAATTGCTGGAGAAACGGGAGAATATGGCGACTGTCGGGGAATTAGGCGAGAATTTAGTCGCTCGCTGGTTAGAGTTACAGGGATGGAAAATCCTACAGCGTCGGTGGCGGAGCGCTTGGGGAGAGATCGATCTGATCGCGCTCTCCGGGATGTCGGATACCCTCGCTTTCGTGGAAGTGAAAACTCGCGGCGCGGGAAATTGGGACGCGGGGGGACGCATGGCGATCGATCGCCGAAAACAGGAAAAAATCTCTCAATCCGCCAGTTTTTTCCTATCCCTGCACCCGCGATGGACGGAACTTTCCTGTCGTTTCGATGTGGCGATCGTGCGGTGTCGTCGCGGGGCGATCTCTACAGACCGGGAATTTTCGGTAACGTATCCCCGTTTGGCGATCGAAAATTACGAACTGGAAATCCAAGAATATATCGAGTCCGCTTTCGAGAATGCTTGGTAAGCGTTCCGTTACCCGAACAACAAGATACCCGCCTACGGAGGCGGGCTTTCAGCTATACAAAACGATTTGGACTCCTAAAAAATGAACGAAAGAACTAGAGGTTTACAATGCAACCACAACAGGCTATCGATTTTACGGTAATCAGATTCTTATTTGACCGACTCAGGTGATGATTATGGCTCGCGAATCCCGCGGTTGTCTCACTTCACCGGGGCGAATCCATACTTTTCTCTTTCGATAAGAACCCGATCTCGATGTCTGTCGCGTCGGTCTAGAGCGGGAGGCACAGGCTCTAGGTCCTTTTCCCTTTAGGAAGTTGTGTCGCTTCCCTCGTGCCTTGATGTATCCAATATAACAACATTCCGGCGGATTCCAAGGGGTTGTTATCAAAGTTTACAATGGTTCAAAATCCGCAAACAATCCATCACAAACCTCAACAATTTTCGAGCGGGAAAACGCGGAATCCGTCCCCGCGGGCGATCGATCGATACGGCCGTACCTCCCGCCGCTCGGTGTACAATAGCACTACACGACAGCCCTAACCCGCATCATGACGAATCTCGATCGAAATCCCCTGTTAATTCTCATTGACGGTCATTCCCTCGCTTTTCGCGCCTATTACGCGTTTAGTACCTCGCGACAGGGGACTCTCCGCACCTCTACCGGGATTCCCACTAGCGTCTGCTTCGGCTTTCTCAACTCCCTTCTCCAGTTATTAGAAACCCGGAATCCCACCCATCTCGCGGTCGCTTTCGATCTGGCCGAACCTTCTTTCCGCCATCAAACCGACGCGAATTATAAAGCCAATCGCAAGGAAACCCCGGAGGATTTTCGCCCGGATCTGAGTAACCTGAAAAGACTGTTAGAGGCGATGAATATCGCGACGATCACCTCGGTGGGGTACGAGGCCGACGACGTGCTAGGAACTCTCGCGAGACAGGCGAGCGAGGCGGGATATACGGTCAAGATTCTCACGGGCGATCGGGATTTATTCCAGTTGGTAGATGAGAAGAAAAAAATCAGCGTTCTCTATCTGGATATTAACGCGGTTCGGAATTCTTCGGGAGGGGGGTACGCGGAATTCGACCCGCGAGCGGTGGAGGGTAAGTTAGGGATTATCCCGACTCAAGTGGTCGATTTTAAGGCGTTATGCGGCGATAAATCGGATAATATTCCGGGGGTGAGAGGCATCGGCGAGAAAACGGCGATCGAACTCTTAAAACAGTACGGAAGTTTAGAGGGGATTTACGAGAATGTAGACAAGATGAAAGGAGCGGTTAAAACCAAGTTAATCGAGGGAAAAGCCGACGCGGAAAGTTGCCGTTTCCTGGCGAGGATCGCCCTAGACGCGCCCGTTAATTTCGATAGAGAGCGTTTCCGTCTCCAGGGGTTCGATCGAAAGCTCGTCCGACCGATACTAGAACAGTTAGAACTGAAAACTTTTCTACAGAAGCTCGATTATATCCAACAGCATTTAGGGGGTAGTATAGAACTGAATTTTACGGTGAGCGAGGATTCCGAACAGTTATCCCTATTCGACGTTCAACCCTCGAAATCGGAAATCGTTATCCAGCCAGAAATCATCGATAGTGTAGAAAAATTAGACGGATTAATCGAGCGATTGAAAACCTTCACCGATCCCGAAAATTCCGTCGCTTGGGACACGGAAACCACCGATCTCGATCCCCGACTGGCGCGATTAGTCGGCATCGGTTGTTGTTGGGGGGAAGGGATCGGGGAGATCGCCTATATTCCCCTGTGTCACACGACCGGACAGAATGTCAATAGTAACGAAGCGTTAGAAAAATTGCGACCGATTTTAGAGAGCGATCGCTATCCGAAAGTTTTACAGAATGCCAAGTTCGATCGGGGTATCTTACAACATCAGGGAATCACGTTACGGGGAGTGGTTTTCGATACCATGCTCGCGAGTTATGTCCTGCACCCGGAGTTAAACCACGGACTCTCGGATCTGTGCGATCGCTATCTCTCCGGCATCACCTCGCGAAGTTATAAAAGTCTCGCCATTCCCAAGGAAAAAACCATCGCCGATCTCGACATAGAAACCATCGCCAACTACTGCGGTTTAGACGCTTACGCCACCTATCTCATCGCCCCGAAACTGAAAGCGGAACTCGCGGAAATTCCCGAACTCGATAAACTGCTTCTCGATGTAGAACTTCCTCTAGAAATCGTTTTATGTGAAATGGAAGAGCGGGGAATTAAAATCGATATTCCCTATCTAAAAAACTTCTCCAAACAGCTAGAAACCGACCTCGCCAGCATCGAAAAAAAAGCCTACGAAGCGGCGGGAGAAACTTTTAATCTCGGTTCTCCGAAACAATTAAGCGAGCTTCTATTCGAGAGATTAGGGTTGAACAAGAAAAAATCCCGTAAAATGAAAACGGGATACTCCACCGATCAGGCGACTCTCGAAAAATTACAGGGCGATCATCCCCTCATCGATTACATTCTCGAACACCGTACCCTATCGAAATTAAAATCGACCTACGTGGACGCGTTACCGAATCTAGCCGATCCGAAAACCGATCGGGTTCACACCGATTT
Source organism: Pannus brasiliensis CCIBt3594 (assembly GCF_036688125.1). NCBI lineage: Bacteria > Bacillati > Cyanobacteriota > Cyanophyceae > Chroococcales > Microcystaceae > Pannus > Pannus brasiliensis. The sequence goes on from NZ_JBAFSM010000035.1 coordinate 30,335, forward strand.
CAATCAAGCGATCACCGCGACCGGACGTTTATCCTCTTCCAATCCGAACCTACAGAATATTCCCATCCGAAGCGAATTCTCCCGTCGTATCCGTCAGGCTTTCCTTCCCGAAGAAGGCTATCTCTTAGTCTCCGCGGACTATTCCCAAATCGAATTACGAATTCTCGCCCATCTCAGTCAGGAACCCGTATTGATAGAAGCCTACCGCGACGCGCGAGACGTGCATACCGTGACGGCACAATTAATCTTTGAAAAAGAAGAGATTACTCCCGAAGAAAGAACGCTCGGGAAAACGATTAACTTCGGGGTGATCTACGGCATGGGAGCGCAGAGATTCGCCCGGGAATCGAAATTAAGCCTCGATCGAAGTAAAAAGTTTATCGAGAAATACCACCGAAACTACTCGAAAATTTTTGAATATCTCGAACGCGTGAAAAAAGAAGCGATCGCTAACGGGTACGTGCGGACGATTCTCGGCAGACGACGCTATTTTAATTTCGAGATACCCGCGTTAAAACGACTGCGGGGACTTTCTCCCGATGAAATCGATCTCGACGCGCTGAAATTGGGCAACGAGGAAGCGCAATTACTCCGCGCGGCCGCGAACGCCCCCATTCAGGGATCGAGCGCCGATATTATTAAAGTGGCGATGGTGAAAATGCGCGAGGTTTTACAGGATTATCGGGCGCGATTACTCCTACAGGTACACGATGAATTGGTGTTTGAAGTGCCTACCGACGAATGGGAAACCCTCCGTCCGAAAATCAAATCGACGATGGAAAACGCCGTCGAGTTAAGCATCCCCCTATTGGTAGAGATTAAAGCAGGGAAAAACTGGATGGAAGCGAAATAAGTTCGATCGAGGTACAATAGCACTATTTCAAAACCGCGATCGCGAGGAATTACCGTATGGTTGAAACATCGATCGACGCTCGATCGCTATACCCCGACTCCGACGGTAAACCCATAGCCGACAACACGGTTCAATATCGGTGGAGCGTCCGCCTAGTCTCCAATCTGAAACATTTATTCGAGGGACAAACCGTGTTTGTCGCGGGCGATTTACTCTGGTACCCGCGACGGGTGGACGCGCCACCGGTTCCGGCCCAAGCGCCCGATGTAATGGTCGTTCTCGGTCGTCCCGACGGCGGGAGCGAAGCGCTGCTGCAAGCAGATCGAGGCAGTTACAAGCAATGGGAAGAGGACGATATCGCCCCGCGGGTGGTCTTTGAAATTCTATCCCCCGGCAATAGCGCGCGGGAAATGCTCAACAAGCAATTGTTCTATCGCGAGTACGGGGTGTTAGAGATGTTTTTTTATGACCCGGACTCTCGCGACTTCTGGGGATGGGCGCGATCGGATCGCGAGGGGGAATTTCTGCCGATCACCCCCCTGAATCTCCCGTGGACATCGCCCCTACTGGGGATTCGCTTCGAGATGAGCGCCGATGGTCTGGAAGTTTATTATCCCGATGGAAAACCCTTTCAAGACCCCTCCGCCGTCTTCACCGAACGCGATCGGGCCGAACAAGAACGCGATCGGGCTTTCGCTAAATTGCGGGAGTTGGGCATCGATCCGACGACGTTATAACGCGAAAAAAAGGAAGGTTTTACCCTTCCTCTCGTTAAAATTGCTGAAATATAGGATTTTATGCCTTACGAACGCGGGCGAACGCGCCGACAACCCCCACCGCTAATAACCCGGCGATCGTTCCGGGTTCCGGGACAATCGGCGGGGGAACAAAATTGTCGAACAATCGGAAATTGTAAGAACGATCGACGGAGGTAGGAAAAGTTGGATTCCTTTCATTAGAATCACTGCGCGCCGGATTACCCACGATCGAGGGAGAAACACCCGTCCAGAACGCGTCGGTACCGTCCCAAAAAGACCCCCAAGCTCCATCCCGGAAAGAAATCCAGTAAGTCCCGGCCGCGAGGGAAATCGTGCCGCCGAAGTCTCCATCCACTCGGATGATAGGATCGCCCAGAGCGGTATTGACTCCCGTGACTGTTTTGGTCACGCTGGTATCCGTACCCGAAGCGATGAGACTACCGACAGCCCCGGCGTTATTGTTGAAAATCGCCCAACCGATGTTATCGCTCAGATTGGAACTGTTTCCGGAGGGATAGGAAGCCCAAAAGGTAAAATCCGTGAGACGAGCGGCTTTAGTGAGCGTGAAATCATCAGCCTGCGCGAAATTACTAATATTATAGGACGACGAGCCGTTGGCGGGCGCGCCGATGTTGTCGTAAACGAGCGCCGCGCGGGCGGGTTCGCTCCCGAAAAGGGCTGTCGCGGATACCCCCGCCACGGTCAGAGAGGTCAAGGCAATTTTTGGGAACAAAGGTTATCCTCCAGTTAAATGATTAACAGGTAAATCGAGGTATTAAATAGCCTGATTTGCTTTTTAATTGACTTGAGGAGCGAGTAAACGCGCTAATCTTACCACAACGCTCATTTCGTTAAGCTCATCTCGATTTTCGTCGGTTTATACCCGCGCGATACTGGAGAGAAATCTCTCCCCCCGATACACGCGTTCGTTCGGCCGGCAAAATCATCGAAACTCGATTGCCTGTGGAGTTCGGTACGGACGCTCACGGAATGACCCTTTTTTGAACCGCGTTGTTCCCGCGCCCCTACCGTACAATGGAAATGATCTAACCGCCCCGAAAACGAACATGATCGAGAACACGCATTTTTTAACCGAGGATGAATCGTTAGACGTGGACGCGGCGCTGTTGACCTCCCCGGAAAAGTTCCTAACTCGATTGACGATTTCCTCCCAGCGATTGTTAACCCTGATCTCGCGGGATACGGGAATTCCCATCGAGGATCTCGGCCACAAGCAGATCATCGAATGGTTCGAGAAAGATAGTAAAATCCGCCGCGAACAGGGCATCGACGCGGCCGTTCTCAAGTGGTAGGAATCTTAAATCATTCGCGACGTTGATATCGATCGCTTTCTCCCCGTGTTAGTTTGAGCCTATAGACGCGCTAATCGACTCCCATGACCATCACCCTGAAAGTCCCCAGTATCGCCTGCGAAGCCTGCGCGAACACCGTCACCAAGGCGATTACCGGCCGGCAACCGAGCGCCAAAGTGTCGGTAGATGTCGCCACGAAAACCGTCACCGTCGAAACCGATTCCTCCCGCGAGGCGATCGAACAAGCGATCGTCTCCGCCGGACATACGGTAGAATCATAAATCGTCGTTTTTGTCAATACCTTTAGCCGAAGATCTTTCATCCCTAAAGGTGAAGTCATTACGGGTTCTCTTAAAAGATACTGAGAGTAAAGCGAATCAATGGAGTGTGACGTTATGGATACTCTCAGCTTGTCCCTCTTCCTACAATCCGGCCTTTCCCTATTGGGATTTTTAGCCTTGATTATTCTCTTTTTCTAAAACCGGTTGTTATCGAAACGAAAAAGCGCGTTAATCATCAAAATTCTCTAGGTTCTTTTCCTCCCGACACCCGACACCCGTTTCCCTAACCCTGCCCGCAACATCGATCGATCCCTAGACTATCGAGGATTAAATCACTCACCGCGTTAGCGATCGCGAACTCGCTGTAAAAACTCTCCCGAAAATCGAACGCCTGCATCTCCGTCACGATAGCGATGACGAGGGAACCGAGATCGTTCTCTCCCTCCATTCGTTGGCGGAGATAGATTTGACTGGCGCGTTCCGCGATCGTTTCGTTAATCGCTTCGGGAATAAATTCTTCGTCTAACCAACGGTGTAAACCGGTCTTCAGCCAATCTTTCTCTTGTGACGGATTCTGGATTGGCGGTAAAGTGATAGGGGGGATGGGCGTGGGTTTTTCGCTCATGGTCGCGATCCGGGAGACAGAGAGGCGGAATTCTAGGGAGAGTCGTGGACATCGCATCTATTATACAGGGATACACGCGCGGCTATTTCCTCATGGCCGATGGGCGCGGGGATTTAGCTTGGTATTCCAGTAGAATTCGCGCCTTGATACCGTTAGACGGGCGTTTTCGCTATCCGAAATCCTTAAATCGAGTTTTGAATCAAAATCGCTTTAGCGTCGCCATCAATCGCGATTTTCGCGGGGTTTGCGCCGGGTGCGCCGATCGAGCGACGACCTGGATTTCCGACGACCTGATCGATATATACGATCGCCTGCACCGCGCGGGATGGGCCTATAGTTTCGAGACGTGGGAGGGGGACGAATTAGCCGGGGGAATTCTCGGCATCGCGATTAAAGGCGTTTTTATCGGCGAATCGATGTTCTATCGGATTCCCGACGGTTCTAAGGTCGCGATGGTAAAATTAGTCGAACACCTGCGATCGCGCGGCTTCCTCCTCTTCGACGCGCAGATGCAGAATCCCCACCTAGAAAGATTCGGCGCTTACGAGATCGCGGATAAAGAATACAGTCGGTTATTAGAGCGCGCCCTATCGCGTCCTTGCCAGTTTTTGTAAGGAGTCAGGAGTCAGGAGTCAGGAGTCAGGAGGCAGGAGGCAGGAGGCAGGAGGCAGGAGGCAGGAGGCAATTGGCAAATAGGGAGTTTCCATCTTAATAGCGGTTAATTATTCGAGTTGAATTAGAATATCGAAAAAAGACAATCTGACCGCTGAAAGCTATAAAATCACAGCAAAAATCCCAATAAAATCGCGATAACCGCGCCGATCGCCGTATTGATCCCGTTCACCACCTCGTTCGTCAACCACTGCCAGCGCGATTGTAACGTCGCGCCGATTAAACTCTCGATATTGGTGGCGATAAACGCGGCGAGGATGCAGTAGAGAACGCCGGGGAGATCGATCGAACCGAACCCCCATCCTAACAGGGCGATCGCCATTGCCGCCACGATCCCGGCGATCGTTCCCTCCAGACTCACCGCGCCTTCCGTCCCCCGCGCCACCGGTTTTAAAGTGGTGATTAGATAGGTCGTTTTCCCGTAAGCCTTGCCCACCTCGCTGGCGGTTGTATCCGCTAACTTGGTACTAAAACTCGCCACGTAGCCCAACACCAGTAACCCCGGCCACGGTTCCGGGGTAATTAACGTCAAAAGAGCGCAGATCGTTCCCCCGAAAGCGGAACCCCAGACATTTTCCGGTCCGCGCACGCCCGATCGCTTTTCGGCGATCCCTTCCGCTTCCTTGCGTTCCAAACCGATCTTGGTGACGGTCGAACCGACGAGAAAATAAAAGAGAACGACCGCGTACCCCCGCCATCCCAGCGTTCCCCAGACAATTACCCCCAAAATCCAAGCGTGGAGATAACCCATCGGGGTAAGTAACTTTTTCGGGACGAGGAAGGCGATACCCAAGAGAACGGTATTGAGAAGGACGGCGACAATCCAGGGATTAGCGAGCATAGGTATACCGGGAAAGTGTACCCCCCATTGTATCGGTCGGGCGCGGGGGTCGGGACAGCCTCCGTCGGGAACGGTTACAATGCGAGAAATATTTCTTAACACGCCCTTCCGGTGATGAAAGAATCTCGTCCCTATCAACCTTTTTTACTGCGGGTACTGCACGGATTGACGGGGATCTGCTCGATCGCCGCCCTTCTCACGGCATACTGGACTTACGATACCTACGATAGTCGCTGGTTTACCCTTTCCCTGCCGAAATTTCCAGAGATCGAGGGAATTCACGGGACTTTCGGCTTATATACCCTGATCGTCTTCCCGTTCTTCGCCATTTACGCGTTCCGTCGCGGTTCCCGACGACTGATCCAGAGCGATTCCCTGCAAAAACTAGCGCGACCCGGAAAACCGATTTTCTGGTACAGTCTACACCGATTTGCGAACACGATCGCCCTCTTCGCGCTTGCTTTCGCCATTTATAGCGGTCGGATGATGGATTCGGAATGGCTACCGAAAGGGGAATTACATCACCCCTGGTATTACGCGCATTTGATTTCCTGGGTGATTTTAACGCTCTGTATCCTCTTCCATCTTCTCCTGAGCGCGAAAGTCGGCGGGAAACCGTTATTACTCTCGATGCTACATCGGTACTCGCGCGATCGAGATCGTCCCCGTCTGTGGCCCGGAAAAATCGCCGAATGGTGGTCGAAATTCCGCGCGGAATCGGCGATCGTTTGGCTTCGATCGCTCGACCTGTATAAAATCCTCGAAATGCTGATTCTAACGGCGATTCTCGCCGCCTGGATCGTGCCTCTATTTAAATAAACCTCCCGCGAACCTCGAAAATCTCCCGTATCTGTCAGGAACCGGCCGGTGATTTTCGCGGGAAGAGCGATCGCCCGAAAATTCAAAACCCTTGCAATGGGAACGGCTGTAGGATAATAATGGACGATCGAGATCGCCCGATCATCTGTTCTAGTAGAACTAGGTACATTCCCCACGGCCCGAAAATGACCGATTCTCCCGACCAAAAGCCAGAAATCGCCACTCGGAAAGCGCCCCACACCGATTATCGCGGACTAGAGCGATCGAAAATCACCCCGATGTTCCAGCATTACATCGAGGTCAAGGAAATGAACCCGAACGCGCTTCTCCTCTATCGCGTGGGGGATTTTTTCGAGTGTTTCTTTCAGGACGCGGCGATTATCTCGCGGGAATTAGAATTAATCCTCACCAGCAAGGACGGCGGTAAGGAAATCGGCCGGGTAGCCATGACGGGAGTTCCCCACCACGCGCTAGAACGCTATAGCCGGCAATTGGTCGAAAAAGGCTACGCGGTGGCGATTTGCGATCAGGTGGAAGATGCCGCCGAGGCCGCCGCTGAGAAACGCATGGTCGAACGCGCCATCACCAAACTCCTCACCCCCGGAACCCTCACCGACGAGGGAATGCTGAACGCGAGAAAAAATAACTTTCTCGCCGCGGTCGTGATCGCGGGGGACAATTGGGGACTCGCTTACGCGGACATCTCCACCGGCGAATTCCATACCACCCAAGACCGCCATCTCAACTCGTTAACCGTCGAATTAACCCGTTTACAGCCCTCCGAAGTCCTCGTACCCACCAACGCGCCCGATATAAACCGCCTCCTCCGTCCGGGGGAAAAATCCGACCATTTACCCGACTGTTTACCGGAAAATTTCTGCTATTCCCTGCGCCAACAAACGCCGTTTAGTCTGACCGAAGCGAAAAACCGTCTTTTATTAACGTACCGGGTGCGGTCTTTAGAGGGGATGGGATGTGAGCATTTACCCCTCGCCATCCGGGCCGCGGGGGGACTGTTGGAATATATCGAGGACACGCAAAAAGCCAATCAAGTACCGTTACGTCCGCTCCGCACCTACGCGGTGTCGGAATTCCTCGTTCTCGACGGCCAGACACGCCGAAATCTGGAAATCACGCAAACGGTGAGGGATGGTAGCTTTTACGGGTCGTTGTTGTGGGCGATCGATCGCACCGTCACGGCGATGGGTAGTCGCGCTTTACGGCGTTGGCTATTGCAACCCCTCCTCGATATTAAAGGTATCCACGCGCGCCAGGAAACGATTCAGGAGTTAAAGGATAATACCTCGCTCCGTCAGGATATCCAGCAGAAATTGCGGGAAATCTACGATATGGAACGTCTGAGCGGTCGGGTCGGTGCGGGAACCGCCAACGCGCGGGATTTACTCGCCCTCGCGGAATCTCTCGTCCGTCTCTCCGACCTCGCGGAATTGGCCCGCACGGGAAAATCGCCCTATTTAAAAACCTTACAGAAAGTCCCCGGAGATCTGGAACAGTTGGGACGCAGAGTGATCGAGCATTTAGTGGAAACGCCGCCCCTACATCTGAAAGAGGGGGGAATTATCCGGGACGGTATCGACGCGGGACTCGACGAACAACGCCAGCGCTATAAAGAAGATATGCAATGGCTGACGAATCTAGAGGTCACGGAACGGGAAAAAACGGGAATTTCCAACCTAAAAGTCAGTTTTAATAAAACTTTCGGCTATTACATCAGTTTACCGAGAAGTAAAGCGGATCAGGCCCCGAAAGATTATATCCGGAAACAAACCCTCGTCAACGAGGAACGCTACATCACTCCCGAACTTAAGGAGAAAGAAAGTCGGATTCTGACCGCGGAAGACGAGTTACATCAGTTAGAATACGAGATTTTTACCGATCTACGCTCGCAGATCGCCGAATTCGCCGACGAGATCCGGGAGGTGGCGACGCGGGTGGCGGCTTTGGACGTGTTGGCGGGATTGGCGGAAGTGGCGGTTTATCAGGGGTACTGTCGCCCGGAAATCGTCCCCGGCCGGTTGGTCGAGATTACCGACGGCAGACATCCGGTAGTGGAGAAATCGATCGGATCGCCGTTTTTCGTGCCGAATTCTAGCGATTTAGGCGACGGGGACGGGGTGGAATATCCGGATCTGATTATCCTGACGGGGCCGAATGCCAGCGGGAAAAGTTGTTATCTGCGTCAGGTGGGATTGATTCAACTGTTAGCGCAGACGGGGAGTTTCGTTCCGGCGAGAAGCGCGAGGATGTCGATCTGCGATCGCATTTTCACCCGTGTCGGCGCGGTGGATGACCTCGCGACCGGACAATCGACCTTCATGGTGGAAATGAACGAAACCGCCAATATTCTCAACCACGCTACCGAAAAATCGCTGGTTTTACTGGACGAAATCGGTCGGGGAACGGCGACGTTCGACGGATTATCGATCGCCTGGGCGGTCGCGGAGTATATCGCCACGGAAATCCGCGCCAGAACGATCTTCGCCACGCATTACCACGAGTTAAACGAATTGGCATCTATCTTAAGTAATGTTGCCAATTATCAGGTAACGGTGAAGGAATTACCCCACGAGATCGTTTTCCTGCATCAGGTGCGGCCCGGCGGCGCGGATAAATCCTACGGCATCGAGGCGGGACGGTTAGCCGGTTTACCCGCGTCGGTGATCGATCGCGCGCTTCAGGTGATGGGTCAGATCGAGAAGCATAGTAAGATCGCGATCGGTCTGCGAAAGGGCATCGAGAAGATTAAACCGGTGAAGGAAACGGATCATCGATCGATCCAGCAGTTAGACATTTTCGGGGAACTGGAGACGGAAGGGGAAGAAGCCTAGACGGGTTATCGCGAGCGCTTAAGAGGATTGAAGCCGATTTTCTAACTTTTTAGCGAAAAAAAATCGAGGGTGACGGACCGAATTTACCCTCGATCGAATCTCGCTATCCAACAAAGCCTAGCGGTTAATCTCGCGCTGGATAACGGAACCCACTCCCAACGCGAGGAGGCCGAGAGCGGCCGCGGGTTCGGGAATCGTGACCGGTTCCGTCGGGAAGCCGGGGTTCGGATCGCTACCGTTCGAGAGTTCGGGATTGTCCGGGGTGATATTGTTCGGGGGCAAGGAAACGCCATTCAGATCGGCGGCGAGATCGGGAGCGATCCCCTCGGGCGAGGCGCTCGATGCTTGAAAAGCGTCTACCCCCGGCTCGACTACCGCGCCGGGAGTATTAAAAAGCCCTCCCGAAGTCACGTCGATCGGGAGATCTCCCAGTAAACCCTCGGGATAGTCGCAACCCGTGATCGAGAACATGAGCAGGGAAGCGATCGAGAGTACGAGTGGGTTCTTGAAGGGATATTGGTTAAAATTCGATGTCATGGTGGATAAAATTGCAATAGATCGAGATTTCCCGTAAAAAGTAGCGTTACGGGATAAGGTTTCGTACTAGGGTCAGTATCGAGCCGGCTATCAAATCTCGCGAGCGCTCATCGACCGCGTAACATTGAAGCGATGGTGTAGCGGGGATGTAACGTCAGAGATGGAGACTCGCTAGTGTTTTTGACATTGACAGCGGCAATAGTATTATAAAAAATCGTGAAAAGCTCGGCAACGAAAGTTCATAAAATTTCTCAATTGTTGTCAATTGTTCCTGATAATTCACGGGGGAGGCTCTCGGATTCCGAGGCGGTGAAAGGAACGCTCGATCGCTTCGGTGATCGGCATCACATCCCGCGCCAAAAAACCGAGCGAGAGGCCGGGCCGAACGCTCGATCGATCCCGTAAAATTTTATTAAAATTTTAAGTACGAGTTAACCGGGAAAAATCCCCCATGACGATCGCCCTACCGAAAGAAACCTTTACTCTCGAAGATTTCATCGCCGATCCCCCGGAAGGGAAGGAATGGGTAAACGGGCTATTAGTCGAGAAAATAGGTATGACAGTAAAACACAGCAAGTTCAAGTCTCGAATCTGCCGTTTATGGGGAAATTACGCTGAAGAATCGGGGCAGGGGGGAGAATTTTACGTCGAACTCGCTTGTGTTACCCTCCGGCAAGGTCGCCGGCCGGACGTGTGCTATCTCACTCCCGAATTGGCGGCGGAATATAGCGATCGGGCCACTATCCCGCAAAGTCCGCCGTCGATCGCGGAAATCGTCTCGCCGACGGATTCCGCCGAGGATTTATTCGCCAAAGCGGACGAGTATCTCGCTTCCGGGGGCGAGGAAGTGTGGTTAATTCTCCCGGAAAGTCAGCGGGTTTTTATCGTCACGCGAGAACGAACCCTAGCTTTTCAAGGTCCCGATGAAGTGAGTGCGCGGGTGATATTGCCGGGTTTTCGAGTGTCTTTACGGGATTTATTCGCCTAGAGAGTTCGAGTATTCTTTCTCGCGCTAATTCGGACAGGGCGATCGAAACTCGTGTAAATTGGTAGGATTCGTTCTTGATCGATCGATGTTACATCCTCTCGATCGAATTACTTTCAATCCTAAAATAATGACGGGTAAAGCCTGTATTCGAGGAATGCGAATTCCCGTTTCCCCGATCCTTAACCTAGTCGCGAACGGGAAACCGATCGAGGAAATTTTAGAAGAATATCCCGATCTAGAATTAGTCGATATCCAACAATGTTTGTTGTATGCCGCTCGGTTAGCCGGGGATCGATCGAGGTAATTTTTCCGCTAGAAAAGCTCCCCGATCGCTCCCTAAACTTTTACAGTGAAATCGGCTGTACGCGCGCGTCACATACCAGGGTCATCGTACCCCGATCGATCCGGATCTCGTCGAGAAACAATTGCATTCCTTCCATTAACTCGAAATTGGAAAGATCGAGGAGATGACGCGCCTGTTGTAGTAGTTCGGCGGTGATTTCGGGAGAGAGTTCCGTTTCTTCGCCGTGTTCAACGTCATCGAGACGGATTTTCTGCCGATCTTCGCCGATACGCGGGATAGCGGTCAGGGCGATCGCCCGTTTCTCTCCCGTTTCCGTCCAGAGAATTTCCGCGGCCAGAAAAATTTTATTGCCGTCGAGAAAACGGAATTCTATCTGTCGGTGTTCGAGACGGATGGGTTTTCCCTCTAGGGAGATTTCGGGTAAATCCAGAAGTTTTTTCTGGATATAATCCGATCGGAAGGCGCGGTTAATATCTTCCTCGGTTAGAACTACCCGCGTGGTCGCGCTCGTGGAATCGGTTAATTCTAATTGGCCGAAGGGAATTTTAAACGGATTGACGGCGATCGCTCCCGTTTGCAATTCCATTTTCTCGACCCGTAATTCCTCTTTCATCACTAATCCGGTTCCCTCGATCGAGAGAGATTCCACCTGTCCCTGTAGGATGTGAAGGGGATCGGTATTCACCTCGACGTTGAGATCTTCCACTTCATCGAGTTGGCCGGCGATGCCGACCTCGGCGATTTTACTCAAAGCTACGGCACTTAGATCGCGATCTTGACTCATCTGATTTCTGGATTATCGGGTTCTCGCGGGATTCCCTTTCACCATCGCCCGAAGAAATCCCGCATCACCTCTCTCTCTTGAAAGAGAAACCGATTTTCCTACCCGAAGACGGAAAGATAGCCCGTAATCTTTCCATCGAACGAGCGAATTTCCAACTCTTATCTTTACAGGTGTCGAATATCGAGAGAGAAGGGAAAAAAATCGGCCGTTTCCAAAAGGTGAGGTTGTCGGTAAAAAACGCGAACGGGCGATCGAAGCCGGTTTCTATTCCTTCTAGAGCGCTCGTGTCTCTTAAGCTACTCCGACCTTGGATAGTAGAAAAAACCGAATCTCGGGACAGAGAAGTATGGTTTCGATCGGAAATTATTTCCTTGGCTTTAATCAATTCTTAACTTATTTTATTGCAATGCGTGCTATAATTATGATGAGATTTTTTGGGGCTTAACGCGTTAAAAATACAGTTTATGACAATCTCGAATCGAAGAATTATTCGCTCTCCCCGTTTAGGGACGATCGCCTCGATCGCCCTGTTAGCAACGTCGCTCAACGCCTGCGGGGGAAACAAAACCGAGACCGGGACGGAAACCACCGGGACGGGAACCACCGGGGGAAATCAACCCGCGATGCAGGTTCCTCTAGAAAGCAATGTCTCTCTGACCGGCGCGGGCGCGTCGTTCCCGGCCCCTCTCTATCAAAACTGGTTCGTGCAGTTAAATCAAGAAGTGCCGAAACTGCAAGTAAACTATCAATCCGTCGGTAGCGGTGCCGGCGTGGAGCAATTCACCCAGGGAACCGTGGATTTCGGGGCTTCCGACGTGGCCATGAAGAACGAGGAGATCAAAAAAGTTAAGGACGGCGTGTTAATGCTCCCGATGACCGCCGGCAGTATCGTCCTCGCTTACAACCTGCCCGGCGTGACCGATCTGAAATTGCCTAGAGACGTGTACGTGGGCATTTTTGACGGGTCGATCGCCAAGTGGAACGATCCGAAAATCGCCGCCGCCAATCCTGGGGTTAAATTACCGGATCAACCGATCACCGTGGTACACAGAGCGGACGGGAGCGGTACGACGGGCGTTTTCACCAAACACCTGAGCGCCGTTAGCCCGGAGTGGAAGAAATCGATCGGCGAAGGGAAAACCGTTCAATGGCCGACCAAAGGAAAATTCCTCGGCGGCAAGGGGAATGAAGGCGTGACCGCCGCTATCGGGCAGAATCCGGGGGCGATCGGTTACGTCGAGTACGGCTACGCGAAAAACAATAACATCGCCATGGCCGCGCTGGAAAATAAAGCCGGTAAGTTCGTCGTCCCCGATGACGCGACCGCCGCCGCCACCCTAGAGTCGGTCGAACTTCCCGCCGATCTCCGGGCGTTTATCACCGATCCCGACGGCGATAACGCGTACCCGATCGTCACCTATACCTGGATGCTCGTTCATCCGAAGTACGCGGACAAGAATAAAGCGATCGGCGTAGAGGCGATGATCGAGTACGGACTCAATCAGGGACAGCAACAGGCCGCCGCCCTCGGTTACGTTCCCCTCCCGCTAACCGTCCGTCAGAAAGTCGCCGATGTCGCCGATGACATCAGCCCCGATTACCAGATCAAGGTACAGTAGGGAAGAAACTTTTGTAGCGAAAGTAACATTCTCGATGGGGAAAAACGGGGTTCCCCATCGGTACACAAAACATTCATTTTGTCAAGCCCTAGAGACTGACATTTCATCATGAGCGCGCCTACCTTTTCCCGCGATAGTGCTTTTAAAGAACGTTCAGAGGGAGAAAAAGCCCTAGATAAAGCGTTTATCGGCCTGACTACCGCCTTCGCGGTCGGTATCGGTGTAATTCTCCTGTCGATCGCCCTCGTTGTCCTCTTTCGCTCGATCCCGGCGATCGGGGCTTACGGGTTAGGATTCCTGACCACTAGCGCCTGGAACCCGGTGCAGGGTAGGGAGGAATTCGGGGCATTACCGGTGATTTACGGTACGTTGGTCAGTTCCTTCATCGCCCTGTCGATCGCCGTTCCCCTCGGATTAGGGGCGGCGATTTTTTTGAGCGAGAATTTTATCCCCCTACAGATTCGCACCGTTCTCGTATTTCTGGTCGAACTCCTCGCCGCGATTCCTAGCGTGGTATACGGATTGTGGGGGATTTTCGTGCTGATTCCCCTGATTAACCCGATCGGCAACTGGCTCCACGATACTCTCGGCTGGATTCCCCTCTTTAGTACCCCTCCCTCGGGGCCGGGGATGCTTCCGGCGGGAATCGTCCTCGCGATCATGATCCTGCCGATTATTATCGCCATCTCCCGCGACTCCCTCGCCTCCCTACCGCCGGATCTCCGGCAAGCGTCCCTCGGATTGGGGGCGACGCGTTGGGAAACGATTTTTCGGGTGTTGATTCCCGCCGCGTTCTCGGGAATTGTCGGGGGCATCATGCTGGCGTTAGGTCGGGCGATGGGGGAAACGATGGCCGTGACGATGATTATCGGCAATTCCAATCGGATCAGCCCCTCCGTGCTAGAACCCGCCAACACGATCGCCTCGTTACTGGCGAACCAATTCGCGGAAGCGTCGGGAATGCAGGTATCGGCGCTGATGTACGCGGGGTTGGTGCTGTTAATCCTGACGCTGGTGGTCAACGTTCTGGCACAGGCGATCGTTAATCGAGTGAGAGCGAAGTATTAGTATGGATAGCGCGACTTTAGCGAGAGATCTCCGGAAAAAGCCCGACGATCCCCGATCGATTTTCGGGACGATTATGACCGTACTCGCCGGGCTGTGTTTGGTTTTCACGATCGTCCCCCTATTCGCCGTGTTGGGTTTCGTCATCGTCCGGGGGGCGAGCCGCCTTAATCTCGATTTATTCACCAAATTACCGCCACCACCGGGATTAACGGGGGGAGGATTGGCGAACGCCATTCTCGGGACGATTATCGTCGTCGCGCTCGCCACGTTAATCGCCGTTCCCATCGGTGTCCTCGCCGCCGTGTATCTCTCCGAGTTCAGCGGCAATAACCGACTCGCCGGGGCGGTACGTTTCGCGACCAACGTTCTCGCCGGGGTTCCCTCGATTATCGCGGGGATGTTCGCCTACGGTTTGTTAGTCGCCCCGTTACTCGGGTCTCAAAAAGGTCTGTTGGGCTTTTCGGCGCTCGCGGGCGCGGTGGCGCTGGCGGTGTTGATGTTACCGACCATTATCCGCACCACCGACGAGGCATTACAGATCGTTCCCCAGGATATCCGCTGGGCGGCCTTCGGGGTCGGGGCGTATAACTATCAAGCGGTGCTGAAAATCGTCCTTCCCGCCGCTTTACCGGCGATTTTAACCGGTGTTACTCTCTCGGTCGCCCGGGCCGCCGGAGAAACCGCCCCGCTGATTTTCACGGCGCTGTTCTCGAATTTCTGGCCGAAGGGAGTTACCGAACCGATCGCCACGCTATCGGTGCTGGTCTATAACTACGCGATCGTTCCTTTCAAGGCGCAACAGGAACTCGCCTGGGCGGGATCGTTAATTCTGGTGTTTTTGGTCCTGTTAACCAGCGTGTTAGCGCGACTGGCGACCCGTCGGAAAATGTATTAGGAGAATTCGATCGCCCGGAAACATCGCGGGCTTTTTTCCCGGTTCGATCGACACACTCCCCCTTCTATCATCTCCATCCTCGCCCGTCCAGGGGATAAGAAACCTCTCCCGAAAGCGATAAAATAAGCTCAAACCCAGGAAACAAAGGATATGGATCGTTACACGACCACGGCGAATCGATCGGAAACCGTGTTAAGAGTCGAGAAAGCGGATATTTATTACGGGAATTATCGGGCCGTTCGCGATGTAACGCTCGACATCCCGAAAAACAAAGTAACGGCGTTTATCGGCCCGTCCGGATGCGGGAAAAGCACGATCCTGCGCTGTTTTAATCGACTCAACGACCTGATTAACGGGTTCCGTCTCGACGGGAAAGTATACTATCACGGTCAAGATATCTACAGGCGCGATATCGACCCCGTTCGAGTGCGAAAATACATCGGTATGGTCTTCCAGCGTCCGAACCCGTTCCCGAAATCGATTTACGATAACGTGGTGTACGGGGCGCGAATTAATCACTATAAAGGCGATCTCGATGAGTTGGTAGAAACCTCCCTGCGGCGCGCGGCACTCTGGGACGAGGTGAAAGATAAACTGAAAGAAAGCGGTTTTTCCCTGTCGGGAGGACAACAACAGCGTCTCTGTATCGCGAGGACGATCGCCGCGCGACCGGAAGTATTATTAATGGATGAACCCTGTTCGGCGCTCGATCCCATCTCCACCCTCAAGGTCGAGGAATTGATGCACGAGTTGAAAGAAAGCTACACGATTATTATCGTCACGCACAATATGCAACAGGCGACCCGCGTGGCGGATCTAACGGCCTTTTACAACGCGGAACCGACGGATAAAGGTGGCAAGGTCGGTTATCTCGTAGAATTTGACGAAACACAAAAGATTTTTGGCGACCCCAAAGAGCAAGCGACCCGAGATTACGTCAGGGGTCGTTTCGGTTGAAGCAGGAGTCAGGAGTCAGGAGTCAGGAGTCAGGAGTGGGGAGTAACTTTCTCGAAACTCTCGATTTTTTCTCGAAATTATCTCCTCTCTATCTTGATTTCCCACTCCGAACTCCGAACTCCGAACTCCCCATCCCCACTTAACTTACCTATCCCGAAACCATTATGTACACCCCCGATGTTGTTACCGACGCGGTTTTACGATCGAAGGATCTGAACGTTTACTACGGCTCCCATCTAGCCGTGAGAAACGTGAATCTCGATATTCCCGAGAAGAAGGCGATCGCTTTTATCGGCCCTTCCGGGTGCGGAAAAAGTACGGTTTTACGCTGTTTTAACCGGATGAACGATCTGATAAGAAGCGCGCGGATCGAGGGAAGAGTCACGTTTCGCGGGAAGGATATCTACGGGGCGAATGTCGATCCGGTCGGTTTGCGGAGTCGTATCGGGATGGTGTTCCAGAAACCGAATCCTTTCCCGAAATCGATCTACGAGAATATCGCGTTCGGGGCGCGCTTGAACGGCTACCGGGGGGATATGGATCAATTAGTGGAGGAATCCCTACGGCGGGCGGTTCTCTGGGATGATGTGAAGGATAAGTTAAAACAAAGCGGACTGGCATTATCGGGAGGACAGCAACAGCGTTTGTGTATCGCCCGGGCGATCGCTATCCAACCGGAAGTGGTATTGATGGATGAACCCTGCGCCGCGCTCGATCCGATTTCCACCTTGAAAATCGAGGAGTTAATCCACGAGTTAAAACGACAGTACACGATCGTCATCGTCACCCACAATATGCAACAAGCCTCGCGGGTTTCCGATCTGACGGCGTTTTTTAACGCGGAACCGACCCCGAAAGGCGGGAAAGTGGGCTATCTGGTGGAGTACGATCGCACCGAGAAGATCTTTCAAGATGCCTCCCAAGAAGCGACGCGGGATTACGTGAGCGGTCGTTTCGGCTAGGATCGGGCGATCGAACCCGATCGACGGTCTTTTTGACTCACGCGTCAACGGATTCCACGGGAGTCCAGCGGATCGTGATAATCGTGCAGGCCGCCTCGACGAACCAGCGATGATAGATATTCTCCCCCCAGATGACGAGATCGCCGTGTTTTTCGAGCGTGTAACACTCGGTTCGTCCCTCGGGAAAATTCGCGTCGGGAGAAAATTCCAATCGGAACCGTCCCGACTCGCTCGCGAGGATCGAGATACTGCGTCCGACACTGATCGGTTTGCGCGTTCCCCGATCGTCTCCGGCCGGGTGTATCATCCATTTGACCTGAAGATTACGGGCTAGGGCGTTTTCCGGCATACAGCGTAGAGCGGTTCCGCCCGTCTCGATCGCTTTCGTCCAATCACCGAAGCCGATCAACCATCCCGTACCGTTCGTGTCGAGCGTCCCCGCGTTCGCGAATTCGATATCCACGCTTTTTCCACCGTGTCGCGCGTTTCCCGATCGATCCTATACGGACGGGTCTCGATCGACATCCCCATCGGGTTCGAGGTTCGGGAAATCGATCGACCTTCAACCCGACGACAACGGAATCCCTCGAACAAACTCTACAAAAGAGAGAGCGAAAGCAATATCAACAGAAGTGTCGTTCTGTCAAGGTTTTTTTATAAAGATTTCGAGAGGATTCGGACAATATCCGAGCGATATTTACAATAAATTTATCGATGATGTTTAAGAGGTTTTTAATAAAAATTTTACCCGTTCTTAACCTTCAAAAAAGCTGAAATTTTTTTGGATCAAAAACCGAAACTTCTGCTATAAATTATATCGTGAGAAAAGATTAACAGCTACATTTGTTTAGCCTCTCCCGAAAAAACTATGGTGTTCTCGACGACTACGTTAACTCGCGTCTGTGCCGTTTCCTTCGCCGCTACCGGTGTTCTGGTGGTGACGGGCGCGAACGCGTTCGCCCAATCCATTAACGGGGCCGGCGCGACTTTCCCCGCTCCTTTGTACCAGCGTTATTTCTCCGATTATCAAAAACAGACCGGCGTGACCGTGAATTACAACGCGGTCGGTAGCGGCGCGGGTATCCGTCAGTTCATCGCCGGAACCGTGGACTTCGGGGCTTCCGACGTGGCCCCTTCCGGTTCGGAGAAAGGCCGGATGAAAAACGGTTTGATCCTCGTTCCTACCGCCGGGGGCGCGGTCGCGGTAGTGTACAATCTCCCCGGCGTGAATAACGTTCAACTCACCCGCGACGAACTCGGGAAAATTTTTAGCGGCCAGATCACCAACTGGAACCAAGTCGATCCGAAACTGCCGAACAAACCGATCAAAGTCGTGGTTAGAGCCGACGGTAGCGGTACCACGGAAATCTTCACCTCGGCCCTGAGCGCTCAGAGTCCCACCTTCAAGAGCAAAGTGGGAGCCAGTAAAGAACCGAACTGGGGTTTCACCGTTCTCAAGGGGCCGAAAAATGATGGCGTGGCCGCGCTCGTAAAACAGAACGAGGGAGCGATCGGTTACGTTCAAGATACCTTCGCCCGTAAAAACGAGGGGCCGGCGCTGAGAACGGCGAAAGTGCAGAATAAAGCCGGTAAATACGTCGAACCCAGCCTCGCGGAAGCCAATAACGCCATGAAAGGGATCACCTTCAACCCCGATTTCACGGCGAACGTGGACGATCCGGCTCAAGGATACCCGATCGTCGGGATCACCTGGTTACTGGTGAAAACCGATTACGGCAACCCGAAAAAAGCAACCGAGATTAAAAGATTGCTCAAATGGGTGCTGACCTCCGGACAGGCGATCAACAACCAGCTAGAGTACACCAAGATTCCCTCGGTCGTGACGCAAAGAGCGTTAGCCGCGGTGGAGAAGATCAAGTAAGATTCTAAAGGGGGTTCATCGTTTTCGGACGGTGAACCTCACCGTATGAAAGTAAAGCGTTATGGCGAATATTTCCGAACCTCTCGACTCGGATGACCTATCCCGTGTCGATATTACCGAAAGTCAAGGCGCGTCCGGCCTTTTGAATCAACTATTCACGGGGCTAGTGTGGCTTTGTGCCGCGTCGGGGATCGTTTTCCTGCTGTGGATCGCGAAAGTGGTGTTTCAAGACGCGCGGCCGGCGATCGAACAGTTCGGTCTCGGTTTCTTGTGGGGAACGAACTGGGACGTGAATAAACTAGAATTCGGCGGTTTGCCGTTTATCTACGGTTCGGTGATCTCCTCGCTCCTCGCGCTAGCGATCGCTATCCCCCTCTCCCTCGCGGTCGCGCTAACCACCAGCGAGAATTTTTTACCCGCGAGTATACGCTACCCGATCGGTTTTCTCGTGGAATTAATCGCCTCGATTCCCAGCGTGATCATCGGGTTATGGGGGATTTTCGTACTGATCCCGATCATTAAACCGATTCAAGAATGGTTATTCCAAAATTTTGCCTGGTTTCCCCTCTTTAGCACCCAACCGCTCGGCCCCAGTATGTTGATCGCGGGGGTAATTCTGGCGGTGATGATCGTGCCGACGATCTCCGCCATCAGTCGCGATGTTTTGTTAACCGTTCCCAAAGAATTGCGGAGCGCGTCGATGGCTTTGGGGGCTACCCGTTGGGAAACGATCTGGCGAGTTCTGCTACCGACCGCGAGTTCCGGCATTGTCGGGGCGATTATCCTCGGTTTAGGTCGCGCGCTGGGGGAAACGATGGCGGTCGCGATGGTGATCGGGAACTCGTCGATTATCAGCCCCTCTCTCCTCGCGCCGGGCTATACCATTCCCGCGGTACTGGCGAATACCTTCCCGGAAGCCTTCGAGCAAGTGCATATCGGCGCGTTGATGTATCTGGCGTTAATTCTCTTTCTGATCACGTTAGCCGTGAATAGTATCGCGGCGCTACTGGTGCAGTTTATCAACCGCGGTCGCTAAAAATTTATGAACGACGGATCCTATCTAGCGGAAGACCTACAGAAACCCCTATCCCCGTTTCGGAGTTTTTTTACCAACGGGTTCACGGTATTGGCGATCGCCCTCAGCGCGGTCGCAATCTTACCTCTTTTCGCCATTCTCTTTAAAATCATCGTCGAAGGCTTTCCGGGGCTAAAACCCGAGGTTTTCACCTCCTTACCCGCGCCGATCGGGGTGGAAGACGGAACTCCCAACGGTTTCGCCAACGCGATTATCGGTACGCTCACGATGGTCGGTCTCGCTACCCTCGGAAGCGTTCCCCTCGGTATCCTAACGGGGGTTTTTCTCTCGGAATTCGCCCGAAACTCGAAACTCGGCGCGATTTTGCGTTTCGCCATCGTCGTTCTTAGCAGTACCCCCTCGGTAATCGTCGGGGTTTTCGCCTACGGGGTTTTAGTGATCACCACGAAACAATTCTCCGCGGTGGCCGGCGCGCTGGCGTTGGGGGTGATCATGTTACCGATTATCTCCCTGACCACGGAGGAGTCGCTGAAGTTAATCCCGATGTCCTACCGGCTGGGATCGTCGGCGCTGGGAGGTTCCCGTTTCGATACGGTGTTTCGGATCATTCTACCGGCGGCGATCGCCCCGATCATGACCGGTGTATTACTGGCAGTGGCGCGCGCGGCCGGGGAAACCGCGCCCTTGATGTTCACCGCGTTATTCAGTCAATTCTGGCAACAGGGATTATGGCAACCTACGGCATCGTTGCCGGTTTTAATCTATAACTACGCGAGTTCCCCTTACCCGGAGCAAAACGCCATCGCGTGGACGGCTTCTCTGGTGTTAATCGTGTTGGTGCTAATTACCAGTCTTTTATCCCGTTTCGTCACCAAGAAACGGAAAAGTTAGTTTTTTTACCCGAATTGTTCTCTAGCGATCGATATGGATTCCTCAACTATGCAGACAGCGACCTCTCTATCTACCCCGGCGATCGACGTGGAAAATCTTAGCTTTTTTTACGGTACGAAAAAAGCGCTGGAGGGGGTAAATCTGGAGATCCCCCGGAAACAGGTAACGGCGATGATCGGCCCGTCCGGGTGCGGCAAATCGACGCTCTTAAAAGCGCTCAATCGCATCGGCGAATTAGAGGGACAGGTGACGGTGAAGGGAAAGGTGCGTTTTTTCGGACAGGATATCTACGCGCCGAAAGTGAATTTAAACACGCTCCGGCGACAGGTGGGGATGGTTTTCCAGCGTCCGAACCCGTTTCCCGCCAGTATTTACGATAATATCGCCTACGGGGTGCGAATTTTCCGATCGGTTTCCCGCGCGGAGTTGGACGCGATCGTCGAATCCGCTTTGCAGGGCGCGGCGTTGTGGAACGAGGTTAAGGATGTTTTGAATAAATCCGCGCTGGGACTATCGGGGGGACAACAACAGAGATTGTGTATCGCGAGAGCTTTGGCGATCAAACCGAAGGTATTGTTAATGGATGAACCCTGCTCGGCGCTCGACCCGATCTCGACGTTGAAGGTAGAGGAATTAATCCACGAGTTGAAGGAAAATTACACGATCGTCATCGTCACCCATAATATGCAACAAGCGTCGCGGGTGTCCGATCGAACGGCCTTTTTCAATGCCGATGAAACCCGTGTCGGCCGCCTGATCGAGTGCGATACCACCGAGAAAATTTTCACCGACGCGAGCCAACAACAGACGCGGGATTATGTCGCGGGACGTTTCGGTTAGGGCGATCGTTTTTTGAATGTTTTCGCTTTTCGCCTTACCGTGTTCCGGTTCATTCCTCCAGACGGGTTGCGATGGCGGTGAGACGTTTATCGATTCCGTCCGCTCTCTCGATTAATCGATCTCCCCGCGCATCACCGTCGCGATCGCGGCGCGCGCGTTTTCCTTGAATTCCTTGATATCCACGCGACCCAACAACCACACCGCGACGAGCATTCCCACGGCTTGTAGAAAGAATACGAGGCCGTAGGAGAGCGCGGGGAGAGAAAACATGGCTTTGCCGATATTTAACACCGTACCGCCTAGAACCGTCGCTAATCCCCGCGCGATCGCCTGGGATAAGCCCCACGCGCCGATAAAGGTTCCCGCGGTTTCCGCGGCGGTCAGATCGAGCATCAGACTGGTCGCGCCGGCGGTGATCGTTCCCGACGCTAACCCGAAAAAGAGTAAGCCGGATTTTAATAAACTTTGGTTGGCGGAAAATCCCGCGAAGATTAGCAGGATTAAACAGATAGCGGCGAAGATTAAGCCGAATTTGGTCGCTTTCTGCTTACCGACACGGGGAACGAGGAAAAATCCGGTGCTGGCGATGCCGAAGAGGGTTCCGCTTCCCCAGAAGGCGTTTAATTTGGTCGTTTCCGCGATACACATCCCGAAAACCTCGCCCCCGTAGGGTTCCATCACCGCGTCCTGCATGAACAGGCTGACGGTCATTACCAACAGGAAGGTGAAGAATAAACCGGTCTGACGGCTGGCGGTCAGGACTCCGAGGGCGTGTTTGATCGTGATCTGGTCTTCACGCTCGATTTGGTTCGATCGAAGGCTGAATCGGGAGTATTTTTTCTCGATACCGAACGTGGAGAGGATACAGAGACCGAAAACGATCGCCGGCATCAGGGTAAAGACCGGGTTAATCGTCGCCTGAAGTTTGGCGATATCGGCGACCGGCGCGCTACGGGTGGGGTCGTAGGTGAGAATTTCCGCGCCGCAGATATTCGGGCTATCCAGTAAACGGGAACTGACGATCGCCCCGACAACGATCCCGACCATGAGCATCGACCAGACGATGCCGACTAATTTCGAGCGATTTTCCTCGTCGGACACGTCCACCAGTAACGCGGCGAAGGGGGTGGAACTCGCGCTCAGGGCTAACCCGTAGAGGGCGAAAACCGCGGCCACCGCGGCCGTCCAGGCGTAGGTGACGGGACTCCAGCCGGAGGTTTGAATACTGATTCCCAACTGCCACACGGTTTGGAGGGCGATGAACGCGAGGCCGGTGAATAGAGCGGCACCGATCCAGACATAACCGCTACGATGCCGACCGAATAGGGGTCGCGCGTCGGACATCTGCCCGAACCACACCCGCGCCGGGCTGACGAACTGGTGCATGGCGATCGCCGCCGCGGCCAGAAAGGGGATCACTTTCAACTCGTCGATCATGATCCGGTTGAGAACGCCCAAGGTCAGCAGGGACATGATTCCCAGTCCCATCTGAAAGAGTCCCAGGCGAAACATGGTGAGGAGTTTCAGTTTCGGCAGGGGTTTCTCGGAGAGGTGCGCGGGATTCGGGATGTCGCTAGTAGCCATCGGAAAATTATCGGGAAAAACGCCAGTAATTATTTACTGTAACGCGGAAGGGGAAAGCGATCGCCCGGCGTTTCGAGATCGGAGTCGGATATCTTCGATCGATTGTGGACTCTCGATCGTTCGATGTTTCTAACGGATAAATGTTTATCTGTCAACCCTCTAGGAATAGATATTCTGCCATTCGCCGAACTTGGGAAACGGTAGTTCGATCGCCGTGAACGCGCTTCGGGCGATCGGGAAAATTCTTAAAGAGGTCGCGTAACTTATTTCGTTTACGGCTCCGGTACTTGCAGATCGCGACAGATTTTACGGGCGAGAAAGTCATCGATCTCGCGATGGCGGGGAATGGTTGAAGATTTTAGAGCGGTACGGTTTATATAGAGGGTATGATTCCCACCTTCTCGTAAAAGCTCACAACCGTTGGCTTCGAGGTGACGGAGCAAATCCCTACGCTTCAAACTACTGAGAAAACCACGGATTCCCGAATCACGTCCTGTCCTCGGATCTGCTCTTCCGCTAATAATCGATTCGCTTCCAATACTAAGGCGATCGCTTCCTCTAAATTTTCTCTAGTCTCTTCTAAAGTATTCCCTTGGGTGTTGGCTCCAGGTAATTCTTCGACAAAGCCGATATAACCTTCGGGGACTTTCTGGAAAACCTTCGTTATTTGAATTTGCATAATTTTCCTCAATGTTTTTAGACGATTATACTGAAAATTCGTTAGAGGGCAACCCGGCGATCGATCGAAAATTCTGACTCCGGAGGCGAGTTATCCCGCGCTTACCTCGCGAATAACCGCACCTGGATTCAGATCGAGGGTATCGGGTTGTAGATATAGCTCGATCACTTCCCGTATATTATCTAGCGCTTCCTCCTCGGTTATCCCCGCGGAAGTACAGCCGGGTAATTCCGGACACCAAACAGCCCGATCTCCCGTTTCGGGATCGGGTTCAAGAACGACTCGCCATTTCATAACTTTTTCGATCGATACAGTATCTAGCAATATAGCAAATTTTTTTCTACCGTCGATCGATCCTCGGAAACGGTACGGCGATCGAGTGCTAAAATTCTCGGGATGGCGTGTTACACTCGCGCTCCCCGCGATCGATCGATTTCCCGATCGATAAGTCTAAATTTATCCCGTTGCGGAATCTCATCAAGTTGAGTATAATCAGGTATGTATTTAAACGAAATTGTCAGTCGAGGTCGTATTTATGGCAATTAAAAAATTAATCGAAACTGAACTTGACAATTTGACAGAAGAACAACTAACCGAAGTTTATAAGGTTATCAAACAGCTACACGACGAGCGAGAAGATTCCCCCCGTCCGAGTTTAATGGCTCAATTACGGCAAATAGAAATTGACGCGTCTCCAGAATTTTCGATCGAGATCGCCAAGGAATTAGGAAGAGACATCGATGAGTGACAAAGTTTTTATCGATACTTTATTTTTGGTAGCTTTGATTAATAAACAAGATCGATATCATCAAAAAGCTTTAGAGTTAGCCGATCGAACCGAGAATTGCACTTATTTTTGCACGAATATTATCTTGTTTGAAGTGGGCAACGCTTTATCCAAAAACTATCGAGAACAAGCGATACAGTTAATTCATTGTCTGCTCGGTTCCGATCGGGTTGAAATGGTTAATCTAACGCCCGAGTTATTCGATCGAGCCGTCAATTTTTACCGACAGCATCAAGATAAAGAATGGGGGCTAGTAGATTGTCTTTCTTTCGTGGTGATGAGGCAATACCAGATCGATCGAGCCTTAACTTTCGATAAACATTTCACCCAAGCCGGCTTTCAAGCTTGGATGAGATAATCGGGTCGATTCGAGCGGAAAAGTTATTTCGATCGATCTCACCACTCATTTTCATCTACCTGCCGACATTCGACGGCGATCGCTCTCCGCATTTCTTCGGCTTCCGTGTCACTTAAAATTCCCGCGAATTTCGCGAGCGGATGGTTTGCGCGGGTCGCTTTCAGCCGATGTAAAAAATCTAGTACGGTTGGTACTAGCTCGTCGGGAGTCTGTTCGAGTTCTCGCATTAATTGCTGGCGATCGGTCATGTTTTTCAGATTTCCTCAGCGAGATTCTATAGTTCTAGTATAACTCGATCTAGTTTTTTCTTTTCGGGTTTAAAGAGCGATCGACTCGATCGATCCTCGGAAACGGTACGGCGATCGATCGATAAAATTCTTGAGGTGGCGCGTTACACTCGCAAACCACGCGGGCGCTAGATTTCTCGATCGATGAGTTTAAATCTATTTGGTTGCGGATCTCACAAATTTGGTATGATAGGGTGTGTATTTAGATCGAATTAATAGTCGAGATCGTCTTTATGGTAATTAAACAATGAACGACGAAGAAATTATAAAAAAATGTGAGCAAGACATAGATTTTGCTTTTAGCTCTAACAAGCTTAAACAAATTGGCTATACACAAGCGATATGGACATTGCTTGCGGTAACAGAAGATTATTATTATCATTATACACATATAAAAGCACTATCAAGCAAAGAAATTCCAGCTTTTACTGATAGTTTAATAAACTGGATTTCGCATCCATTAAGAATCTGTTTAAAGGAATCGGATCAAAGTTGTTTAAAGCTTACTAAAAAACTAATTCATGAACATTACGGACTCGCTCATGAATGGATAAAGCAGTCAAAACATTACTGGAATTATTGTATAATATTTCCATTATGGCATAGAGGCAAGATTGATTTATCAGTATCTGGTGATAAATTAATTATAAATAATTTTAGTAATTTTACTGAATTAAAGCCAGAATATGAAGCTTATAATAGATTAACTAAAAACAAAAATAGAGAATCAGTATTTATAGATTCAATAAAAGAAGAGGTTGTTAAAAACACTAAATTCAACATCACAAAAAAAATGTTCGATATTGATTTTAATACTAATTTCAGTTCGACTATGATTTTTTTCTGGAAAGAGATTTTTTTGAGCGAGTATCATTTGCCAGATGAATGGAAATTTTCTGATTTTACAATCTCACAATTCAAGGCGGTAATAGTGACTATACAAGCACTTTCATATGCTTGGTATATTGCTAAAATTGAACTCGCTCAAATGACTGTAGACTGGGGGTATCAATCTTCTGTTTGGGTAATACAAAAACAAAAATTAGTAAACCTTATTACTAAATATAGCGGTCAGCCGAGAAATATTGTTCAGAAAATTTTTGAAAAAGTTACTTTTGGGAATTTTGGAATTCGTTGTCCCGATATCGCCATACAACCACTGATAGATTTAAAAAATAATAACTATGCGATCTCACCCTTTATTTGGCTAAATATAGATCCAGAAAGAAATTTATGTGTTTTATTTAATCAAATACAATCAGAGAAAGAAATTTATTTACAGCCTTTCTCAGATAGATGAGGTACAGTAGCAACAGTGTGCGAACCAATT